>JADZCL010000120.1 GCA_020851615.1 Rubrivivax sp. | reverse complement strand
TCGCTCATCAGCACATCGGCCACCGGCCCCTGGCGCAGGGCACGCAGCAGGTCCAGCGACTGGATGTTGCCCGCACCCTCCCAGATGCTGTTGACCGGCATCTCGCGGTAGATGCGCGCCATCACCCCCTGCCCGCCCTCCTCGACATAGCCGTTGCCGCCCAGGCACTCCATTGCCTCCTGGCCGAAGGCACTGCCGCGCTTGCAGATCCAGAACTTGGCAATCGGCGTCAGCACGCGGCGCATCACCGCTTCACTGCCGTCCGCGTCTTGCCCATGCTCGGTGCGGTCGACCGCCCGTGCCAGCCGCAGCGCCAGCGCGGTGGCCGCCTCGCTCTCGAGCGCCAGGTCGGCCAGCACGTTGCGCATCAGCGGCTGCGCGAGCAGCGGCCGGCCGAAGGCGTTGCGCTGCGCACAATGGTGCAGGGCCAGGGACAGGCCCTGGCGCATCAGGCCCGCGGTGCCAAGCGCACAGTCCAGCCGGGTGAGCGCACCCATGGCCAGGATCTGCGGCACGCCGCGACCGGCCTCGCCCACCAGCCAGGCGGTGGCACGCTCGAACTCGACCTCGCTGCTGGCGTTGGCCTTGTTGCCCAGCTTGTCCTTGAGCCGCTGCAGGTGGATCGCGTTGACGCGGCCATCGGGCAGCAGGCGCGGCATGAAGAAGCAGCTCATGCCGCCGGGCGCCTGCGCAAGCACGAGGAAGGCATCGCTCATCGGCGCGGAGAGGAACCACTTGTGCCCGGTGATCACGAAGCGCCGACCCCAGCCGTCCTCGCCGTCGGGCTCGGCCCGCGTGGTGTTGCTGCGCACGTCGGAGCCACCCTGCTTCTCGGTCATGCCCATGCCCAGCGTGGCCGCGGTCTTCTGCGCCACAGGGACGAAGCGCGGGTCGTAGCGGTCGCTGGTGATGCGCGCGCCCCAATCGGCCAACACGCCTGCATTGGCGCGCAGCGCCGGCGTCGCCGCGTAGCTCATCGAGACCGGGCACAGCACCGCGGGCTCGGCTTCGGTGAAGAGCATGAAGGCCGCGGCGCGCTCGACATGCCCACCCGGGCCTTGCGCCCACGGCGCGCCATGCAGGCGCTGGCGCAGTGCGGTCGTCATCAGCGCGTGGTAGCTCGGGTGGAACTCGACCTGGTCGATGCGTCGGCCGCAGGCGTCGAATGCCTGCAGCTGCGGCAGCACGGTGTGGGCCAGGCGCGCGTGCGCCTGCATCTGCGCACTGCCCGCCTCGGCGCCAAAGGCGGCCAGGCGTTGCACGTCGAGACCGGGGTGGTGCAGGCGCAGCGCATCGCGCAGCGGGAGATTGACTTCGAACAGGTTGTAGCCGCTGAAGGCCGCCGCCTGGTTGAAGACTTCATGGGTCGCTCGATTCACGGCCTTCCTCCAGCTTGCGATGGCCACGGACGGGGGCCAACGGCCGAAGCTTGCACCGCCTGCAGCCCGCGTCAAGCCCGGCCGCGCCCCGCCTCACACCTCGAGCCACTCGCGGCGCACGTCGGCGCGGGCATGCAGCGAGTCGGGTGGGCCCTGATACACGATGCAGCCATGCCCCATCACCAGGCAACGGCCGGCCACGGCCAGCGCCAGGTGCAGCTTCTGCTCGATCAGCAGCACCGCCACACCGCGCTGCTGCAGCTCGCGCAGCAGGGCACCGATCTGTTCGACAAGCAAGGGAGCGAGGCCCTCGGTCGGTTCGTCGACGAGCAGCAGCTGCGGGTCGCCCATCAGCGTGCGGCACAACGCGAGCATCTGCTGCTCGCCCCCCGACAACGCTCCCGCAGCCACATGGCGGCGCTCGTGCAGCGCGGGGAAGCGCGCAAAGAAGTCCGGGAGCGTCCGGCGCGGCAGCGTGCGATGGCGCTGCCGGCCCAGCATGAGGTTCTGCTGGACCGTCAGCGTCGGGAAGATGTCGCGGCTCTCGGGCACATAGCCGATGCCCGCGCGCGCGATCTCGAAGGGACTGGCGCCACACAGCTCACGGCCCTGCCACTGGATCGTGCCCCGTGCGGGCACGAGGCCCATGATCGCCCTGGCTGTCGTCGAGCGGCCGGATCCATTGCGCCCGAGCAAGGCCACGATCTCGCCGGGCCGCAGCTCGAAGGCGACCCCGTGCAGCACCTGGCGGTTGCCATAGCCGGCGTGCAGGTCGCGCACGTGCAGCACCTCACCCCCCCTCAGCCGAAAGGCCGGCCGCCAGTGCCGCACCCAGATACGCCTGCTGCACGCGCGCATCGGCGCGCACCACCTGCGGTGGACCGCAGGCGATCACCTCGCCGTGCACCAGCACGGCGACGCGGTCGGCCAGATCGAAGACGACACCCATGTCATGTTCGACGACGATCAGCGTGCGTCCCTCGGTCATGCGGCGGATGAGCGTCACGAAGCGCGCCGTCTCGCTGCGGTTCATGCCGGCGGTCGGTTCGTCCAGCAGGATCACTCCGGCGCCGCCGGCAATCGTGATGCCGATCTCGAGCGCCCGCTGCTCGGCGTAGCTCAGGTTCATCGCCAGCTCGTCGCGCCGCTGCAGCAGCCCGAGTTGATCCAACAGCGCCTCGGCGCGCGCATTGGCGTCGTGCGCGCGCGCCAGCCGGCGCCAGAACGCGTAGCCGTAGCCCAGGCTCCAGAGCGTGGCGCAGCGCAGGTTCTCGAACGCCGAGAGGCGATCAAAGAGCCGGCTGACCTGGAAACTGCGCGCCAGGCCACGGCGATAGATCCGCTGCGGGGCCAGGCCGGTGATCGGCTTGCCATGCAGCAGGATCTCGCCGCGGGTCGGACGCAAGGCCCCACCGATCAGGTTGAAGAGCGTGCTCTTGCCCGCGCCATTGGGGCCGATGAGCGCCATGCGTTCGCCCGGATGCACCAAAAGCGTGGCGCCGCGGACGACGGCGGTGCGACCGAAGTGCTTGTGCACGCCACGCAGCTCGAGTGCCGCAGGCCCGCGCGCGGCAGCGGGTGCGCTCACGGTACCGCTCCCGGAGCGGTTGGCTGCTGCCGGTTGGCGATCTGCGCCTGCACGTCACGCCAGGCACGCGCGAAATCCGGCACAGCCCGGCGCAGCAGCACCAGCCCCAGGGCCAGCAGGCCCACTGCGGCCGCCCAGGGCAGCGGCTGCCGCGGCCTGACCACCAGGCCGAAAAAGGACATCGTCGGACCTGCCAGCACGTCGGCCTGGAGGTGATAGGTCATCTCCACCAGCAGGACCAGACCAAGCAGTGCCGGCAGCGCGGCCGCAAGCAGCACCGCATAGGGTCGCAGCAGGCAGCGCAGCCGGCCCCGGGCAAGCATCCGCCCATTGGCCAGCAGCAGGCCGGCCACGCCGCCAGGCGCGCGCATCACCATCACGACGAAGACCAGGCCCAGGTAGAGCATCCAGGCCCTGGACCACACGGACAGCAGCACGCCCGCCACCACCATCAGCACCGCACCGATGATGGGTCCGAAGAAGACCGTGCTGCCGCCCAGGACCGTGAAGAGCGGGTAGGCCCCCGAGCGCAGCGTGCCCAGCATCTCGACGGTGGCGATCTCGAAGTTCAGCGCGCTCAGTCCACCGGCCACGCCCATGAAGAAGCCCGAAATCATGAACGCGACATGGCGCACCTGGCGTGGGTCGTAGCCGATGCAGGCCACGCGCTCGGCGTTGTCCCGCACGGCCTCCAGCAGACGGGCCAGCGGCGTGCCCGTGAACGCATACAGCAGCGCGGTGCAGACACCGCAGTAGATGGCGATCAGGTAATACAACTCGATCTGCGGCCCGAAGCTGATGCCTGCCACCGGCTCGCCCACGACGCGGTTGGCGGAAATTCCGCCTTCGCCACCGAAGGTCTCGGGCAACATCAGCGCCAGCGACCAGACCAGTTCCCCCAGGCCCAGAGTGACCATGGCAAACGGCGTCCCGGCGTGGCGCGTGCACAGCCAACCCAGGACCGCAGCACTCGACAGCCCTGCCAGCCCGCCCACCAGTGGCAGCAGGCTCACCGGCAACCCCACCTCCCCGGCTGCGACGAGTTCGAGCGTGCGGATGGTCAGGAAACTGCCCAGACCGCTGTACACGGCATGGCCAAAGCTCAGCATGCCGCCCTGGCCGAGCAGGACGTTGTAGGCCAGGCAGCCGATGATGGCGATGCCCACCTGCGCCAACAGGGTGTGCGCCAGGCCACTGTCCAGCAGCAGCGGGGCCAGCAGCAGCGCCAGGGCATAGCCGCCCCAGACCAGCACGCGGGTGCGCGTCATCGCTGGCATGCACTCAACCCGCACGCGTGCCCAGCAGGCCACGCGGACGAACGGTGAGCATCACCACCAGCAGCAGGTAGGGCAGGATGGGTGCAAGCTGGGCGACCGTCAGCCGCAGCAGCGCAGACCCCGGCGTCTGCGACCAAGGCGGCAAGCCCACAGCCTGCAACAGGCTGGCCAGCGGCACATCGATGCCAACGGCCAGCGACTGCGCCAGGCCAATCACCAAGGCGGCCACGAACGCGCCGGCCAGCGAGCCCATGCCGCCGACCACGACCACGACGAACACGATGGGCCCGACCGCTGCCGCCATGTCCGGCTCCGTGACGAAGGTCGCGCCGCCGACGACTCCTGCCAGACCCGCCAGGCCACAACCCAGCGCGAACACCGCCATCTGCACACGCGGCACGTCGTGCCCGAGCGCCTGCACCATCCCCGGGTGCGTCAGCGCCGCCTGGATCACGAGGCCAGCGCGCGTGCGCGCCATGAGCAGCCACAGCAGGAGCAGCATCAGCGTCGCCAACAGCCCCATGAAGGCACGCGCCGCCGGGAACGGCGTGCACGACACCACGGCGCACACGGCCGCTGGGGCCGTTCCGGGGAGGATGCGCAGGCCGTCGCTGGCCGAGGAGACGATCGTGAACGCCGGCCCTTGCAGCATGCGCGGCAGCTCGAACGCAAGCGCCGAGCGTCCCCACAGGAGTTGCACCGCCTCGAGCACGACGCAGCTCAGGCCGAATGTCACCAGCAGCTCGGCCACCGGGCCCAGGTGATGCGTGCGACGCAGCACGAAGCGCTCGAATACCGCACCCAGCAGCGCAACCGCCAGCGGCGCCAGCACCAGCGCCGCCCAGAAATCCGCCACGCGCAGCAGCGTCCAGCCGAAGTAGGCGCCCAGCATGTAGAAGCTCGCGTGCGCGAAGTTGAGCACGCCCATCAAGCCGAAGATCAGCGTCAAGCCCGCGCTCAGCATGAACAACAGCAGCCCATAGCTCAGGCCGTTGAGCACGGCAACGACGAAGTTCTCCAGACCCATCGGCAACTCGAGGAGGAATCCAGTGGGCGCGTCCTGCGACGCGACCGGGCACGCACTCTACCCCGCGTCCCCGGCGGGGTCGCCCCGCCGACGGCGGGCGCGCACCAGGCGGCCTGGCTATGCTCACGCCCGATGAAGCCCGCCGACACCCACCCTCACGATGATGCGCGCTACCCCGTGCAGCGCAGCGACGCCGACTGGCGTGCACGCCTGGAGCCTCAGCAGTACCAGGTCGCCCGCCATGCCGCCACCGAACGCGCCTTCAGCGGTCGCTACTGGGACCACTGGGAGAGCGGCTGCTACCGCTGCATTGGCTGCGGCACGCCGCTGTTCGAGTCGGTGGCCAAGTTCGACGCAGGTTGCGGCTGGCCGAGCTGGTGGGCACCGGTGAATGCCGACGTCATCGAATCCGTGCGCGACACCAGCCACGGCATGTTGCGCGTCGAGGTCCGCTGCCGCCGCTGCGGCTCGCACCTGGGGCACGTCTTCGACGACGGCCCACAGCCCAGCGGGGAGCGCTACTGCATCAATTCCGCGGCGATCGCGTTCGACCCGGCGGCCTGAGCCTGACGGCCACCCGCCAGAGCCCGCCGAGCCCGGCGCGGCAGGCACAATCGCCGCGCCGCCCCATCCTGACCCTGCCGCATGAAGCTGCTCCTCGACTTCCTGCCCATCATCCTGTTCTTTGCGACCTTCAAGTACGCCGAGGGGAACAAGGACTGGGCGGCCGAATTCGCCACCCGCCACCTCGGCAGCGTCGTGGCCGGCGGCAGCGTCGGCACGGCACAGGCCCCGGTGCTGCTGGCCACGGTGGTGGTGATTGCCGCCACGCTGGCGCAGGTGCTGTGGCTCAAGAGCCGCCGGCGCAAGGTCGACGCCATGCTGTGGGTCAGCCTGGTGCTGGTGGTCGTGCTGGGCGGCGCGACGGTCTACTTCCAGAGCGAGACCTTCATCAAGTGGAAACCCAGCGCGTTGTACTGGGCGATGGCGCTGGGTCTTTGGCTGACACCGCTGCTGACCGGCAAGAACGTGCTCAAGCTGATGCTGGGTGAGCAGATGGAGCTGCCGCCCCCCGTCTGGGCGCGCCTGAACCTGGCCTGGATCGCCTTCTTCGTGCTGATGGGCGTACTCAACCTCTGGGTGGCCTACAGCTTCAGTACCGATGCCTGGGTGAACTTCAAGCTCTTCGGCAGCCTCGGCCTGATGCTGGCGTTCACGATTGCACAGGGGCTGTGGCTGTCACGCTACCTGGACGACAAGGCGCCGGACACGGCGGCTGGGGAGGAAACATCATGACGACAGTCACAGAAGCCATCGAGGCCCGCCTGAGAGAACGCTTGGCACCCACCGCGATCACTCTGCGCGACGACGGGGACCAGCACATCGGGCACCCCGGCGCCCGCGAAGGCGGGCACTTCCACGTACGCATCGTCGCCGCCTGCTTCACGGGCCAGAGCCGGGTGGCGCGCCACCGCCTCGTATATGATGCGCTCGGCCCTCTTGGCACGCGCGGTATCCATGCCCTGGCCATCGAGGCGCTGGCGCCAGGCGAGGCTTGACGCCCATTGAACCCCGCGTCCTCCGCACCCTGCGCCGCCGCGCCGGGCAGGCGCCCTCCCTCCCCCTCTGACCCACGATCGATGAAGCCGAATCCTCTTGCCGTGCGCCACACCCTGGCGCTGGTGCTCGCCACCCTTGTTGCCGCCGGCGCCGCCCAAGCGCAGAACATCGCCCTCGTCAACGGCAAGCCGGTGCCCAAGACGCGCCTGGACACGCTGGTACAGCAGGCCGAGAAGGCCGGGCAGAAGGTCTCGCCCGAGATGATGCAGCAGGCGCGTGACCAGGTCGTCCTGCGTGAGATCTTCGCGCAGGAGGCCGAGCGTCGCAGCCTGCAGACCACGGCCGACTACCGGGCGCAGATGGAGCTGGCACGCCAGAGCATCCTGATCCGTTCGCTGTTCGAGGACTTCCGCTCCAAGAACCCCATCACCGATGAAGCCGCCAGGGTCGAGTACGACAAGTTCAAGGCCCAGGCTGCGGGCACCGAATACCGCGCGCGCCACATCCTCGTCGAGACCGAGGACGAGGCCAAGGCACTGATCGCCCAGATCAAGGCCGGCGCCAGCTTCGAGGAGCTGGCCAAGAAGTCGTCCAAGGATCCGGGCTCGGGCGCCAATGGCGGCGATCTGGACTTCGCCAAGCCCGACGCCTATGTCAAGGAGTTCAGCGACGCGATGGTGCAGCTGAAGAAGGGCGAGATGACGCAGGCTCCGGTGAAGTCCCAATTCGGCTACCACATCATCCGCCTGGACGACATGCGCCAGGCCGAGTTCCCCGACTTCGAGGCGGTCAAGGCGCAGATCAAGCAGCGTCTGGAGCAGGTCAAGATCCAGGAGTTCCAGGAAGGCCTGCGCGCCAAGGCCAAGACCGACTACAAGTTCAGCCAATAGGC
>JADZCL010000119.1 GCA_020851615.1 Rubrivivax sp. | reverse complement strand
TGTGGGCCTTGCTGCCCGGCGGCGGGCATGCGGTGGCGGTGCTGCCGCTGCTGGCGGGCATGGCCTTCGTGATGGCGGGGCTGGGCCTCGTCTGGCTGGAGATCGGCAAACCCTGGCGCGCCTTCAATGTCTTCTTCCACCCGCAGACCTCGTGGATGACGCGTGAGGGCTTCATTGCCACCCCGCTGCTGCTGGCCTGCGCTGCGGCAGCCTGGCTGCGCAGCGTGCCCCTGCTGCTGCTGGCTGCGCTGCTGGCCGCGGGCTTCCTGTACTGCCAGGCGCGGATCCTGCTCGCATCCAAGGCCATCCCCGCCTGGTCGCACCCGCGCACGCTGGCGCTCCTGATCAGCACTGCATGGGCCGAAGGCAGCGGGCTGCTGCTGGTGCTGGGGGCCAGCGGCTCGGGGCCTCTGGTGGCCCTCGCGCTGGCAGCCACGCTGGCACGCGAGCTGGCACGCGAACGCTACCGCCGCGCCCTGGTCGCAGCCGGGGCCCCGGAAGGCACGCTGGCCTGGTTCACGCACCGCCAGACGCGCGTGCTGCAGGCGCTGCGCATCACCGCCGCGCTGCTGATGCTCGTCGCGCTGGCGGGCGTGGCCGGCGAACATTCGGCCCTGCTGGCCGCCATTGGCGGCGCGCTTGCGGCCATCGGCGGCTGGGGCCTGAAGGCCATCCTCGTCACCCGTGCTGCCTTCACGCGCGGCGCCCGCATTCCCTTCACACCGGCGCGCGGGCGCGGGCAGACCGCAACGGTGCTGCCCATGGGGATCCCGAGACAGGGCAAGCGCTGAAGCCGATGGCAGAGCGGCTGCGGCCGATCTGCCGACGGAGTGAAAGTCCCGATGGATCGCGCGGCCCGGGGCCATAGACTGGCTTGATGCAGCGCTTTCACTTCGACACGCGGGGCGAGGAGGCTTCGCACCGGGCCGAGGCCTGGGGCCTGGTCAACCACGACTACTTCGGCGACCTGGGCGTGCAGTGCCTCGACGAAGGCCCCTTCGACGCCGAGTTCGCGGCCTACGAGGTGGGGCCGCTGCGCATGTACCGCATCGATGCCCCCGCGCATCGGGTGTGGCGCGACGCCGCCGTGCGCGAGCTGCCCAGCGATGGCTTCTACAAGCTCGTGCTGCAGCTGGCCGGCGCCGCAGAGATCCGCCAGCACGAGCGATTCTTCGAGCTGCGCCCGGGCGACTGGAGCCTGTACGACCCCCAGGCTCCCTACTCGATCACCAACTTCGAACGCGCGCAACTGATGGTCGTGCAGTTGCCGCGGCGCGAGTTCAAGGGCTTCAAGGTCCCCAACCTGCACACCAGCGCGGCCCACACGAGCGCGCTGCAGGGGTTGTCTGCCGTGTTCGGCTCCTTCCTGCGCTCGCTGGCCGAACAACTGCCCACGCTGCCCGATGCGGTGGGCCAGCCGGTCAGCGAGACGACCATCGGCCTGCTGGCCTCGACACTGGCCGCCGACCAGCAGGCCAGCGAGAACCATGCCCCCCTGCCCAGCGTGCTCAAGCTGCGCGTGAAGCAGCACGTGCAGGCGCACCTGAGCGAGTCGGACCTGACGATCGAGCGCATCGCCAGCGACCTGCGCTGCTCCAAGCGCTACCTGCATCGCATCTTCGAAGGTGAGGCCTGTTCGCTGGACCGCTACATCTGGCAGTCGCGCCTGGAGCGCTGCCGCGCCGCGCTGGCCTCGCCGACGGCGGCCAAGCGTTCGATTTCCGAGATCGCCTTCGCCTGGGGCTTCAACAGCAGCCCGCACTTCTGCCGCCTCTTCAAGAGCCAGTACGGCGTCTCGCCGCGAGAGTACCGACAGCAGGCCCTGGTGGCGCCGCCGGAGACCGCGCGCGCGCACTGACTCGCCCGCGCGCCGCGCCAGCCGCGGCACAATGCCCGCCAGTGACGCAGCGCAGCGACCTTCTTGGCGGCACCCTGTTCGCGCTCGCGGCGGGGTTGATGTGGGGGCTGGTCTTCGTCGGCCCGCTGCTTCTGCCAGACTATCCGGCCGCGCTGCAGTCCTTTGGCCGCTATGTGGCCTTCGGCCTCATTGCGCTGCCGCTGGCCTGGATCGACCGCGCCCGCCTGCGTGAGCTCACGCGCGCCGACTGGCGCGAGGCGGCCCGCCTGGGGCTCGTGGGCAACATCGTCTACTACCTCTTCCTGGCCAGCGCGATCCAGCGCGCGGGGGCGCCGCTGCCGACGATGATCATCGGCACGCTGCCGGTGGTGATCGCACTCGTCTCCAACCGCCGCGACGCGCGCCGGGACGGTCGGCTGGCGTGGTCACGCCTGGCCCCGTCGCTGCTGCTGATCGGTGCGGGCATCGCCTGCGTCAACCAGGTCGAGCTGCAGCAACTGCAGGCCGATCCCGGCGCCGACGTACAGCGCTACGCCAGCGGCGCGGCCCTGGCATTGGGCGCGGTCGCCTGCTGGACCTGGTATCCGATCCGCAATGCCGACTGGCTGCGCGCGCACCCGGGCCGCAGCCCACGCGCCTGGGCCACCGCACAAGGCGTGGCCACGCTGCCGCTGGCGCTGGCCGGCTACCTGGGCTGGCTGGCGCTTGCAGCCCTGCCCGGCGAGGCGCCCGGCGTGCAGGGCCTTGCGCTGCCGTTCGGGCCGCGCCCGGGCACCTTCATCGGCCTGATGTTCGCGATCGGGCTGCTGGCGTCGTGGCTGGGGACGCTGTGCTGGAACGCCGCCAGCCAACGCCTGCCGACGACCCTGGTCGGCCAGCTGATCGTCTTCGAGACGCTTGCGGCGCTGGCCTACGCCTATGCACTGCGGGGCCAGCTGCCTGGGCGCACCACGCTGGCCGGCGTCGTCCTGCTCGTCGTCGGCGTGGCTTGGGCGCTGCGCGCCCGACCCGAGCCCCTGGCTGCACAGGCGCATGTGAGCTGAGGCCCATGCGGTGGAAACAGGTGCGGCCGCCGGCCCCGGATCGGCGGGGCACGGCGGCCGCGGGCCAGGCCGCACCCGGGGTGCGGCCTGACCGGGGAACTGCCCGACGAGCGCAGCGGCCCGGCGCTCACTTGCAGCCTACTTGCGCTGGTCCCACGGCGGCGCGAGCTTGAGCGTCCAGCCGCCGGGCTGCGGCGGATAGACCAGGCGGTGCTTGCCTTCCCACCACTGGTTGGCGGTGCTCGTGATCAGCGCCAGGCCGGCGGGGTCGAACTTCACGTCGCCTTGCACCGTACCCTTGAAGGTCTTTCCGGCAACCGCATCGCGCACGGTCTTGGGATCCACCGAGCCGGTGCTCTCGATGGCCTTCAGCAGCACCTGGGCGTTGGCGTAGAACATGCCGATGCTGGTGCTCGACTTGTTGAACTGCTTGGTATAGCGGTCCCCCAGTTCCTTGGCGCCCGGATACGGATACTCGGGCGACCAGAAGCCGTCGGCGATGATGTAGTCCGACGCCGCACCGAGGGCCTCACGCACTTCGTAGGGCCAGGTGCCCTTCCAGCCGTGGAAATAGGGCACGCTGAAGTTCTGCTCCTTCATCTGGCGGATCAGCGTGATGGCGTCCCCCGGGCTGCCGAAGAGCAGCACCGCGTCGGCGCCGCGCGCCTTCATCTTCAGGATGTAGGCCGAGTAGTCCTTGGCCCCCATGGCCCAGGGCTCGTCAAGCACGAAGTTGACCTTGTGCTTCTTGGCCAGCTCCTTGAAGACACCGCCAAAGCCCTGGCCGTCGGGTGAATCCTCGACGACGAGCGCGGGCTTCTTGGGCCGTTGCGCCTCGGGCAGGCTCGCCCAGATCTTGAAGGGCACTTCGGCGCCGCCGCCGGCGTCGTAGAAGAAGAGCGCCGACCACTTGAACTTCTTGGGCACCCACATGTGCGGCCACAGGGTGGTGATCATGTAGAACTTCTTGTACTTCTCGGCCGCCAGCGCACCGGCCATGTTCAGGTCGCCGCCGTGCGTGGACAGCAGCAGGTCGGCCTTCTCGACCTTGATGAGCCGCTCCATCGCGTCGGTGACCTTGGCCGGATCGCTCTGGTCGTCGGCGATCACCAGCCGCACCGGCAGCTTCTTGTTGGCCGCCTTGATGAAGATGCCCCCCTTGGCGTTGACGTCGGCCACCGCCTGCTCGTAGGACCATTTCTGCTCGAGCCCGTCTGCGGCCAGCAGGCCGGTGGTCGAGATCGGCGCGCCGATGAGGATCTCGGTCGGTGCCGCGGCGAGCGCGCCCAGGGGCAGCGCCGCGCCCGCGGCGACCACGGCCGCAGCCGCGATCGCGTTCAGTGCTGTACGTTTCTTCATTTGCTTGGTCTCCGTTCCTTGCGTGTTGTCGCTCACCGCGGCGTCGTCACCGACGATGCCTGCGGACCCTTGTCGACCTGTTGATCGGTCTTTCGTGCCACCTTTCCCTTGCCACGGCCACCCCGCATGCGCAGGATGCCGTTGGGCATGAAGAGCATGACCAGGATGATGAGTGCGCCCGAGACGATGGGGTGCGCGCCGGGCAGGTAGATGTTGCCCGCCGAGAAGACCGCCGTCATCACGAAGGCGCCAAGGACCGGCCCGAGCACGGTGCCTGTGCCACCCATCACGCACATCAGGATCGGGTAGAGCGTCCAGCTCAGGTTGAGGAAGCCCCCTGGGCTGACCGCGAAGACGTAGAACGCATACAGGCCACCGGCCAGGCCGGCGACGAAGGCCCCGGCGGCGAACGCTGCAACCTTCACGCGCAGGACCGGAACGCCGCTGGCGGCCGCAGCGATCGGGTCCTCGCGCACGGCCATCAGCGCCAGGCCCGCACGCGATCGCGACATCGCATAAACCGCAAAGGTGGCACCCCCGGCCAGCAGCAGGCCGACCCAGTAGTGCGGTCGCAGGGTTTCAAACGGCTCAGGCGACATCGAGACACCGGCCGACCCGCCGGTGAAGCTGCCACCCTTGATGAGCAGGACGCGCACGATTTCGCCCAGGCCCAGGGTGCCCAGCGCGAAATAGTCGCCGGCCAGCTTGGACAGCAGTGGCAGCCCGATCGCCACCGCGAAGATCGCTGCCACCAGCCCGCTGGCCAGCAGGAGCAGCGGGTTGAAGTAGAAGCCGCCGTCCTCGAAGAAGTGCGTGGCCAGCAGCGCGGTCGTATAGCCGCCGATTCCGAAGAAGGCGTGCTGGGCCAGGCTGATCTGCCCGGTGTAGCCGGCCACCACGTTCCAGCTCTGCGCCACCGTCGTGTAGACGAAGACCATGAACAGGTAGAAGAAGATGTAGTGGTCGGGCGCGCCCGGAATGAAGGGCACCAGCGCCAAGGCCAGTGCGGCCAGGGCCGCGATCGCCAGCGCCTTGTGGTCAAGCTGCGGGTTCATGTCTTGGTCACCGTCCGCACGAACAGGCCCTGCGGCCGGAACATCAGCACGAGCAGGAAGACGGCGTAGCCCACCGCGTCACCCCAGCCGGGCAGGATGTAGGACGACCCGCTTTCGATCAGCCCGAGCAGGATGCCGCCGGCCAGCGCGCCGCCGACATGGCCAAGGCCCCCCAGCGCCAGCGCGATCAGCGCCTTCAGGCTGAGCAGGAAGCCGAAGTAGGGGTCGATGGTGTAGGTCGCCGCCAGCGTGCAGCCGGCAATGCCGGCCAGCGCGATGCCGATCGCGAACGCGATCATGTTGACGCGGTGCGGGGCGATGCCCACGAGGGCGGCCGCGGTCATGTCCTCGGAGGTCGCGCGCACGGCCTTGCCGATCATGGTGCGACGCAGGAACTGCGTCACCGCCACCGCCGCCACCAGCG
This sequence comes from Rubrivivax sp., assembly GCA_020851615.1. Taxonomy (GTDB): domain Bacteria; phylum Pseudomonadota; class Gammaproteobacteria; order Burkholderiales; family Burkholderiaceae_C; genus Rubrivivax. The sequence goes on along the minus strand of JADZCL010000119.1, from coordinate 283 downwards.
CCACGAAGAAGCCCGCGGTGCGCGTGATCGACCAGTTCATGCCGAGGAACTCGAAGCTGCCCGACGTGTAGGTGGTCGTGATCGAGCGCGGATCGGGTGTCCACGCCAGCGACATCACGCTCTCCAGCATGAACGACAGGCCCACCGCGATCAGCAGCGAGGTGTTCTTGTCCTGCATCGCCGCGGCGCGACGAAACAGCAGCTGGTACATCGCGCAGCCCACCAGCAGCGAAACCGGCAGCAGCAGGAAGAGCATCACGTAGGGATCGACGCCGAGCAGGCG
>JADZCL010000118.1 GCA_020851615.1 Rubrivivax sp. | reverse complement strand
TCGACCGAGGCCAGCACGATGGCCGCGTGCTTGAGCTTGTTCTTGAGCTGGTCCATGGTCGTGCGCAAGGTCGCCGCGTCGGCCCCGTCCAGCCGGGCGGCAAGCACCTTCAGCCCCTTCACGTCGATGGCCTGCGCAGCGAGGTCGTCGCCCTGTGCCGAGGCCAGTCGCCCCTTCAGCGCGGTGAGCTCCTTCTCGAGCACGCGGGCGTGCTCGAGCAGCGCGTCGACGCGGCCATCGAGCTCGAGCGGGGCGACCTTCAGGCGTGCGGCCACGCGCTCGACCGCGCCTTCGAGCTGCTGGACGTAGGCCAGCGCGTTGTCGCCCGTCACCGCCTCGACGCGGCGCACGCCCGCGGCGACGCCGGTCTCGGCCGCGATCTTGAAGAAGCCGATGTCGCCCGTGCGCTGCACGTGCGTGCCGCCGCAGAGTTCGCGGCTCGTGCCGATGTCGAGCACGCGCACCTCGTTGCCGTATTTCTCGCCGAACAGCATCATCGCGCCCAGCTTCTGCGCCTCCTCCAGCGGCAGCACGCGGGCCTGCGTGGCGGCGTTGGCGAGGATCTCGGCGTTGACGATGGCCTCGACCTGCGCGATCTGTGCTGCCGTCATGGGGCTGTTGTGCGCGAAGTCGAAACGCGTGCGCTCGGCCGTCACGAGAGAGCCCTTCTGCTGCACATGGCCGCCGAGCACTTCGCGCAGCGCCTTGTGCATCAGGTGCGTGACGCTGTGGTTGCGCATCGTGCGGGCGCGCCGCGTCGCGTCCACGCGTGCGACGAAGACGTCGCCGAGCTCGACCTCGCCTTCGACGATGCGCCCCTGGTGACCATGCACCGCGGCCTGGACCTTCACCGTGTCTTCGACCAGCACGCGTGCGCGCATGTTGCGCAGTTCGCCGGCATCGCCGACCTGGCCGCCGCTCTCGGCATAGAAGGGCGTGTGGTCGAGCACGATGACGACGTCGTCGCCGGCCTTGGCGTGCGCCACGGCACTGCCCTCGACGTAGAGCGCAGTGACCTTGCTGTGCTCGCACACCTGGTGCTCGTAGCCGTGGAAGGTCGTGTCGTCGCCGCTGTAGGCCAGGCCCGCAGCCATCTTGAACTTGGCCGCGGCGCGCGCCTGCTCGCGCTGGCGGCTCATCGCCGCGTTGAAGCCGGCCTCGTCGACGGCCACGCCGCGCTCGCGGCAGACGTCGGCCGTGAGGTCCAGCGGGAAGCCGAAGGTGTCGTGCAGCTTGAAGGCCGTCTCGCCGTCGATCTGCTGCGCGCCGCCGGCCAGCGCCGCCTCGAGGATCTCCATGCCGTTGGCGATCGTCTGGAAGAAGCGCTCCTCCTCCTGCTGCAGCACCTCGGTCACGCGCACCGCCTCGCGCCGCAGTTCGGGGTAGGCCTCGCCCATTTCGGCTGCCAGCGGCACGACCAGCTTGTGGAAGAAGGGCCGGCGTGCGCCCAGCTTGTAGCCGTGGCGGATCGCGCGCCGTGCGATGCGGCGCAGCACGTAGCCGCGCCCCTCGTTGCCGGGAATGACGCCGTCGACGACGGTGAAGGCGCAGGCACGGATGTGGTCGGCGATGACCTTCAGGCTGGGCGCCTGCAGGTCCTGGGCCCAGTCGGCGTCGCGTGCGCCGCCGGCGTCGAGCACCGCCTCGCGGGTGGCCACCAGGAGCGTCGCGAAGAGGTCGATCTCGTAGTTGCTGTGCACATGCTGCAGCACCGCTGCCAGGCGCTCCAGGCCCATGCCGGTGTCGACGCTCGGCTTGGGCAGGCGGTGCATGCTGCCGTCTTCGGTGCGGTTGAACTGCATGAAGACGTTGTTCCAGATCTCGATGTAGCGGTCGCCGTCCTGCTCGGGGCTGCCCGGCGGCCCGCCTTCGACCTCGGGCCCGTGGTCGTAGAAGATCTCGCTGCACGGGCCGCAGGGGCCGGTGTCGCCCATCATCCAGAAGTTGTCCGACTGATAGCGCCCGCCCTTGTTGTCGCCGATGCGCACGATGCGCTCGGCCGGCAGCCCGATCACCTGGTGCCAGATGTCGTAGGCTTCGTCGTCCTCGGCGTAGACGGTGGCCCACAGGCGCTCTGGCGGCAGCTTGAAGTACACCGTCAGCAGCTCCCAGGCGTAGCGGATGGCGTCGCGCTTGAAGTAGTCGCCGAAGCTGAAGTTGCCCAGCATCTCGAAGAAGGTGTGGTGCCGCGCCGTGTAGCCCACGTTCTCGAGGTCGTTGTGCTTGCCGCCGGCGCGGATGCACTTCTGCGCCGTCGCCGCGCGGTTGTAGGGCCGCTTGTCGAAGCCCAGGAACACGTCCTTGAACTGGTTCATGCCGGCGTTGGTGAACAGCAGCGTCGGGTCGTCGCCGGGCACGACGGGGCTGGAGGCCACGACCTGGTGCCCCTTGGAGGCGAAGTAGTTCAGGAAGGTGGAGCGGATCTCGGCGGCTTTCATCGACGGCTTTCACAAGCGGCTGACCGCAACAGGGGAGGGTGCGATGACGCACCGCGGTCAAACCGCGAATTGTAGGGAGCGTGGGCGCCTTGCGTCGTGGGTGCCTTGCCGGTGTGCGCTGCGGGCTGTCGGCTTCAGTCCAGCCCCGTGGCGGCGCGCCACCCGCGCGCCTGGCCGTCCAGCCACTCGCGCAGCGCCACCAGTGCGGGGTGGTGCGCCTTGGCCTGCGGGTAGATCAGCCGATAGCTGCGGTCGCTGTAGTGCGCGCGCGGCACGAGCACCCGCAGCCGCTGCGCGCGCAGCGCCGGTTCGGCCAGCAACTGCGGCACGAGGGCCGCCCCCTGGCCGCAGCTGGCGGCGGCGATCAGCATCGAGAACAGGTCCATGCGCGGGCCGGCGAGGTCGCCCTCGACGTGCAGGCCCTGGACCTCGAACCACTCGCGCCAGGCCTGGGGCCGCGTGGCCATCTGCAGCAGCGGCAGACCAGCGACGTCTTCGGCCCGCAGCCGCTGCCGCCCAGGCAGGCGCTGGCTGAGCAACTGCGGGCTGGCCACGGCAACCAGCGATTCGCGCATGAGGTGCAGGCTGTCGCTGCCCGGCCAGGGGGCGCCGCCGGCGTGCAGGGCCGCATCGAGCCCGCTGCCTTCGAAGAGGAAGGGCTGGATGCGCGTCGTGAGATTGAGCGTGACGTCGGGGTGGCGCGCGTGGAAGTCCGCCAGGCGCGGCAGCAGCCATTCGGTGGCAAAGGTCGGCACGACGCCGACCTCGAGCGCACCGCGCCCGCCGCCGTTGGCCATCAGCCAGAGCGTGTCGCGCTCGATGTCTTCCAGCCGCGCGCGCACCGTGCGGCCGTAGGCCACGCCCGCATCGGTGAGCAGCACACCGCGGCGCCCGCGCCGGAAGAGCTTGACGCCGACGAAGGACTCCAGCCCGGCGATCTGCCGGCACACCGCGCTCTGCGTGACCGACAACTCCAGCGCGGCGCCGGTGAAGCTGCCGTGACGCGCGGCGGCTTCGAACGCCGCGAGGGCCGCGGTGGAGGGGATCTTTCGTCGCATGGGTTCTCGGTGTGCGTTTTGCGAATACCAAAGTGCAAGAATAGCGCTTGCCGCGCAAGCCTGCCGTGCCGAAAATCGCCCACTTGATCAACGGCAGCCGGAGTACGGGATGACTTCTTCGAACAGCAAGGTGAGCTTTCACTGGGACGATGCATTGCTGCTCGAGCAGCAACTGAGCGACGATGAGCGCGCCGTGCGCGACGCTGCCCACGCCTACTGCCAGGACAAGCTGCTGCCCCGCGTGCAGCAGGCCTTCCGCGAGGAGAAGACCGACGCGAGCATCTTCCGCGAGATGGGTGAACTGGGTCTGCTGGGGGCAACCATCCCCGAGACCTACGGCGGCGCCGGTCTGAACTACGTCTGCTATGGCCTGATCGCGCGCGAGGTCGAGCGCATCGACTCGGGCTACCGCTCGATGATGAGCGTGCAGAGCTCGCTCGTGATGGTGCCCATCAACGCCTTCGGCAACGAGGCGACGAAGCAGAAGTACCTGCCCCGGCTTGCCACCGGCGAGTGGATCGGCTGCTTCGGCCTGACCGAGCCCAACCACGGCTCGGACCCCGGCAGCATGATCACGCGCGCGAAGAAGGTCGACGGCGGCTGGAAGATCTCCGGCACCAAGATGTGGATCACCAACAGCCCCATCGCCGACGTCTTCGTCGTCTGGGCCAAGGACGACGGCGGGCAGATCCGCGGCTTCGTGCTGGAGAAGGGCTGGAAGGGCCTGTCGGCGCCGACGATCCACGGCAAGGTGGGGCTGCGCGCCTCGATCACCGGCGAGATCGTGATGGACGAGGTCTTCTGTCCCGATGTGAACGCCTTCCCCGACGTGCGCGGCCTCAAGGGCCCGTTCACCTGCCTGAACAGCGCGCGCTACGGCATCGCCTGGGGCGCCCTGGGC
>JADZCL010000117.1 GCA_020851615.1 Rubrivivax sp. | reverse complement strand
TCCATCGCGTTGATGGGACGTCGCTGCATCGGCTCGGCGTTGACATCCACCAAGGGGCCCAGGCGGTCCATGGGCTCGCCGTGGCTGTCGACGACGCGCCCGAGCAGGCCCTCACCCATGGGCAGGTGCAGACCGCGGTCCTCGCTGCGTCGCCAGGGATGGCTCTCGACGGCAAAGCGGGGCGGCAGCTGCGGTGCTGGGCGCGGGCAGACCTGGGCGCCGCTGGCCAGGCCGTGCACTGGCCCGGTCGGCATCAGGAAGGCCCGGTCGCCGTCAAAGCCCACGACCTCGGCGGCCACCGGGTCCTGGCCCGCGTTGCCGACCTCGCACACGGAGCCCACCGGCACGCGCACGCCGCGCGCCTCCAGCACCAGACCTGCCACGCGGGCCAGCGCCCCCACGCTGTGCAGGGGCTGGGCCATGGCGGCAAAGGCCTCCAGGTCGGCAAGGTAGCGTGCCCAATGCGCCTGCCGCGCGGTGGCGGAGTCGGGGCCGTTGAGCGGGCTCACGTCAGGGTCTCCTCCCAGGGCATGTCGCTGCCCAGGGCGGCGGCGGCTTGCGCCCAGCGTGCTGCAATGCGCGCGTCGATGCTGCCGGCGTCGGACTCGACGCGGCAACCGCCACGGGCGATCTGCGCGTGCGCGACCAGCCGGGCACCGCGCGCCTGGAGAGTCTCCTGCGCGGCCTCGGCAACCAGCGGCAGATCCTGCGGGTGGACCAGCACCGTGATGTGGCGCGCCGAATGCAGCAGGGCTTCGACGGCCTCGGTGGCGACCGTGGTGACGTGCTGCGGCGCGAGCTGCAGCTCGCTGCGCAGTACCTGACGCGCCAGTTGCAGCGCGATGCGGGGGACGGCGGCGGAGAGCTCGGCGTGCAGGCCGTCGAACTCGGCATCCAGCGCGTGCATGAACTGCACCAGCTCGGCGCGGGTCTGCTGCGCGTGGCTCTGCTTGAATCCCTCGAGGGCGGCCAGGCCGTCACGGTAGCCTTGCTCGTAGCCCTGCTGGCGTGCGGCATCAGCGGCGGCGGCGGTCTGCTCCGGCGTCGGGCCCGGTGGTGGCTCTGGCGGCCGTTGCGCCGCCCGCCCAGGCGGCTCGCCAAAGCCGCCGGGCGACCAGGTGGCGAAGTCGCGCAGTTCCTCGCGCGGAATGAAGCGCGCGTAGCTCGGGCGTTCGGGGTTGGGCGAGGGGACGTTGTGCAGCGCCCGCCGTGACAGGTTGCTAGACAAGCTGCTCGTCTCCCCCGCCGGCCATCACGATCTGGCCTTCGTCGACCAGGCGGCGGACGATCTTCAGGATCTCCTTCTGCTCGGCCTCGACCTCGCTCAGGCGGACCGGGCCGCGCGACTCCAGGTCTTCGCGCAGGCTTTCGGCGGCGCGGGTGGACATGTTGCGGAAGACCTTCTCGCGCAGGCTCTGCGAGGCGCCCTTGAGCGCGAGGATGAGCTGGTCGCTCTGCACCTCCTTGAGCATGGCCTGGAAGCCCTTGTCGTCGATCTTCTCCAGATCGTCGAAGGTGAACATGTTGTCCATGATCTTCTGCGCGAGTTCGCCGTCGGCCTCGCGCACGAAGTCCAGCACCGAGGTCTCGACCGCGTTGCCCATCATGTTCAGGATCTCGGCGGCCGTCTTGACGCCGCCGAGGTTGCTCTTGCGCATGCGGTCGCCCCCGGCAAGCACCTTGCTCATCACCTCGTTGAGATCCTTGAGCGCGCTGGGCTGAATGCCGTCCAGCGTGGCGATGCGCACCATCACCTCGTTGCGCTGGCGCTCGACGAACTGCTTGAGCACGCCGGCGGCCTGGTCGAAGTCCAGGTGCACGAGGATGGCCGCCACGATCTGCGGGTGCTCGTTGCGCAGCAGCTCGGCCACCGACTGCGCGTCCATCCACTTCAGGCTCTCGATGCCGGTGGTGTCGCTGCCTTGCAGGATGCGATCGATGAGCAGGTTGGCCTTGTCTTCGCCCAGCGCCTTGCGCAACACGGCCTTGACGTACTCGTCGGTGTCGGCAACGAGCATGCTGTCAAGCTGTGCCGCGGAATTGAACTGGTCGAGCACGGTCTCGACGCGATCGCGCGGCACCGACTTCAGGCGCGCAATGGTCTCGCCCAGGCGCTGCACCTCCTTGGGGGCAAGCTGCTTGAAGACCTCCGCGGCCTCCTCTTCGCCCAGCGACATGAGCAGGATCGCGGCGTCCTCGACGCCTTTGTCATCCGGGTTGCTTGTCATGTCCGGCGCTCCTCAGGCCGACTGCTCGCCGTTGACCCAGTTGCGCACCACGTTGGCCACCACGGTCGGGTTGTCGCGTGCCAGCTGCCGCGCCGACTGCAGCTTGATGTTGCCCTGTGTTTCCAGTGCCAGGGCCTCCTGGGACGGGCTCAGCTCCAGGGTCTTGTCGTCGTCGGCGACCACGGCGTCGAGCCGCGAGCCCAGCGCCGGCGTGGCCGCTTGCGTGGCGTTGGTGGTGGCGGCCTTCAGGGCCGGGCGGATGAGGGCGAACACGACGACCAGCGCCACCAGCGCGAGGGCCGCGGGTGTCATCCCGCTGCGCAGCAGGTCCAGCAGCCAGGGTTGCTTGTACAGGGGCAGCTCTTCGGTGGGCGCGAGGGACTCGACCCGGAACGGCGCGTTGACCACCCGCACGGAATCACCGCGTTCCTGGTTGAAGCCGATGCCCTGCTGCACCAGGGCAGTCAGCTTCTGCATCTCTTCCTCCGACAGGGGCGTGCTGGTGGGCTTGCCCTTGGCGTCGGTGCCGGTGCGATGGTTGACCACGACCGCGGCATGCAGGCGGCGCACGTTGCCGCTGGCATTGCGCGTCACGCGCACTGTCTTGTCGACGGCATAGCTGGTCTCCGACTCGCGCCGTGCATTGCCGGCGGCTGCAGCCGTCTGTGCCGCCTGCAGCGGTGCCGAGGCACCGGCCAGCGGCGCGGTAGCCGGCACCGGCGGCTGGTTGCTCGCGGCGCCGGGCACGCCGCTGGGGCGGGCCGGATCGCTCTGCGTGGACTCCTCGGTGCGCAGCGCGCGCACTGCAGCGGGCGCCTCGCCCTGGTTGGGCTTGAACTCCTCGGCGGTGGACTCCTGTTGCGTGAAGTCGACCTCGGCGGTGACGGTGGCCCGCAGGTTCTCGCGTCCGACGACCGGCTCGAGCAGTTCCATCACCCGCTTGAGGTGGCTGCTCTCGACCTCCTTCAGATAGCGCAGCTGCGCGGAGTCGAAGCCGGCCGCCGCACTGCGCTCGTCCAGCGGCCACAGCAGGGCACCTTCGCCGTCGAGCACGCTGACCGCGCGTGTGTTGAGCTCGGGCACGCTCGAGGCCACCAGGTGCACGATGCCGGCGATCTGCTCGCGTTCGAGCGTGCGCCCGGGGTGCAGCTGCACGGTGACCGAGGCGGTGGGTTTCTGCTGCTCGCGGAAGAAGCCGTTCTGCTGCGGCATCGACAGCATCACGCGTGCGGCCTGCACGCTGGCCAGGCTCTGGATGGTGCGCGTGAGCTCACCCTCGAGTGCGCGCTTGAGCTGCACCCGCTGCTGGCCGTCGCTTTGCCCAAAGCTGCTGTTGCCGTCGAGGATCTCGTAGCCGGCGATCGAGCCCTTGTTCACGCCCGCGGAGCTGAGCTTCATGCGCAGCTCGTAGACGCGATCGGCGGGCACGAGGATGCTGCCCCCGCCATCGGCGAACTTGTAGGGCAC
>JADZCL010000116.1 GCA_020851615.1 Rubrivivax sp. | reverse complement strand
GGAGCCATGGGAGAAACACGGCATGCATTCACTCGAAATCCTCCATCGCATCAACGCGCGCCCCGACCCGGTCGAAAGGGGCATCCCCATTCGGCAGATGACCCTGCTGATCAAGACATCCTGTTTGGCGCAAAGCTACCCCGGTGGCGTCGCGGGCTTCCTTGCCACCCATCTTGCGCGGGAATACGAGCACCTCGTCCGCTACATCAGCATGTCCTCCGGAGAAATCCAGCAGGTGCTCGATGGGCTTATCGCCGTCGGTGTGGACATCAATCAAGCCTGCGCCATCGCGGATTTCAGAATCGGCCCTGTGATGATCTGCCCGGGAATCGACTTCTACACGACCAGCATGCCGGCCGCGAAATGGCCACTCTGGGAGGCACGCCTGTTGGTGCCCGTCAAGAAAAAAGGGCGTGATAGCCAGGATCGCCCGCAGCAGCGCGAACCGGAGCAACTTCGGGAAGTCGCAGCCATGAGCGTGCAGAGTGCTGCAGCCTATTTTGAATCGCTGCCCAAGGTGAAGGAAGCGATCATTTCGCGTTTCCCCCACCTCGTAGTGAATATCATGAACTCTGTGTTTCAGTACGAAACGATCGCGATCGGAGAAGGCGAACCCAAGGTGGAAGTCGGCTGCCGGCGCACTTGCGTGCGCCATCTAAAACCATTCGAGGCTGATGGCACGATCAGCAGCGCGTGCCGGGCGCTGCTGATCGACGGCGTCAAAGAGTGCGTGCAGAAGTCGGGCTTCCGAATGTGCATCGTCTGGGGGGAGGATGCTTGCAGCTATGTCGAGAAGAGCGGCGAGGTCATCGAGTGCGTCGAGAGGCCGAGAGGCGGCTTTAGCTTGGTACCCGATTCCAGGGCGTTCAAGAGCCAACAGGCACCGGACGGTACAGGAGAGCAAAAATGAACAGGAACAGCATCTGCGTGTTGCCGCTGTGCGGCGCTGAGCCGCCCCGCGGCATCGAGTTGCCCGAAAAGCCGCCCCGCTCGGCGCGCTTTGTCGCCAGACTGGACATGTTCTCGCAGTTCCCCTGCAACGAGCGCAGCGACACCTACCGCCTCTCGAAAAACCGCAAGCGCAGCCACTGGGTTCTGTGGCTCGGGTATTTCGATGACAACATGGAAATGAAATGGGTGTACTTGCCCTATGCCATCCTGGCGTGCGGCGGCACAGATGCGGCCGCGGCGGCTCGGGAAATGCTCGAGGCGGCCTGGCTCGAGGAAAAACGGCGCGGCTGGCTGGACACCCCCTTCGAGGCCGTCATCGCCGACGGCCTGCTGACGGTCGACGAACTGCGCGAGATCTCCGCAAGGGTATGGCCGAAGGAAGGGGGCGCATCATGTTCATGAGCCACGGTCTGTTCACCTCGGAGTCCGTCTCCGAAGGCCACCCCGACAAGCTGGCCGACCGCATCTCGGATGCCATCGTCGATGCCTTCCTCGAGCTGGACCCGCATGCCCGGGTCGCCTGCGAAACCCTCCTTGCCGACCAGCATGTCGTGCTGGCAGGCGAATTCAAGACACGGGATGCTGCCGTGTTCGAGGCGGTGCGCTCGCGCGCAGCGGAGATCGCCCGCGGGGTCATCCGCCAGACGGGCTACCGCGACGCCGCGACGGGGATCGATCCGGAGCGCTGCACGGTCGAGGTGCGCTTCAACGGCCAGGCTGAAGGCATCTCCATTGGCGTAGACCGCGCCGACGGCGTGTTGGGCGCGGGCGACCAGGGCCTGATGTTCGGCTACGCCTGCGACGAGACGCCCGAGCTGATGCCTGCGCCCATCCACTACGCGCACCGCCTGGTCGAGCGCCAGGCGCAGTTGCGCAAGGACGGCCGCATGCCCTATCTGCGCCCGGACGCCAAGAGCCAGGTCACGATGCGCTACGTGGACGGCAAGCCGCACTCGATCGACACCGTCGTGCTCTCGACCCAGCATGCCCCCGAATGGAGCCTGGGTGAGCGCATGAAGCCCGAGTTCGTCGAGGCCGTGATCGAGGAGATCATCAAGCCGGTGCTGCCCGCCCAGTGGCTGAAGGACACGCGCTATCTCGTCAACCCGACCGGGCGCTTCGTGGTCGGCGGCCCGCAGGGCGACTGCGGCCTCACCGGCCGCAAGATCATCGTCGACACCTACGGCGGCGCCTGCCCGCATGGCGGCGGCGCATTCAGCGGCAAGGACCCGAGCAAGGTCGATCGCTCAGCCGCCTACGCCTGTCGCTACGTGGCCAAGAACGTCGTCGCCGCGGGGCTGGCGCGCCAGTGCCAGGTGCAGGTGGCCTACGCCATCGGCGTGGCCAAGCCGATGAACGTCACCGTCTACACCGAGGGCACGGGCGTGATCCCCGACGAGCGCATCGCCGCGCTCATCCACGACCACTTCGACCTGCGCCCCAAGGGCATCATCCAGATGCTGGACCTGCTGCGCCCGATCTACGAGAAGACCGCCGCCTACGGCCACTTCGGCCGCGACGAGCCCGAGTTCACGTGGGAGCGCACCGACCGCGCCGCCGCGCTGCGCGCCGCGGCCGGTCTGTAGGACGCTGCTCAGGTGTCGTGGACGACGCCGTCCTGCACGCGCAGCACGCCCGCCTGCACCAGGTCGGCGAGCGCCTTGTCGATCCACGCCGCCGCTGAGCGCACGCCCGGCGGCGGGTGGCGCTGCCACAGCCCGTGCAGCAGCGGCGTGCCATCGGCCCAGGCGCGCAGCGCCGGCAGCGGCTGCGCGCCTTCCTCCATCAGGTGGTATTTCAGGAGCACCTTGACCGCATGCTGGGCATGCCGCGCCGGCTCCTTGCGAAAGCCTTGCAAGCGCGCCTGCGCGCGCGCCAGCGCAGCGCCGATATCGGCAAAGGGCCGCCCGTGCCCCGGCACGACCAGCCGCACCGGCAGGCTGGCAACGAGGTCGAGCACCGCCTGCTGATCGCCAAAGC
>JADZCL010000115.1 GCA_020851615.1 Rubrivivax sp. | reverse complement strand
GCGGCGGCTTCTTCGACATTCGCGTCACCGGCCGCGGCTCGCATGGCGCGCGACCCGAGAGCAGCGTGGACGCCGCGCTCGTGGCCGCGCAGATCGCCGTCAGCATCCAGAGCATCGTGGCGCGCAATATCTCGGCGCTGGACAACGCGGTCGTCTCGGTCACCCGCATCCACGCCGGCGAAGCCTACAACGTCATCCCGCAGACCGCCGAGCTCGGAGGCACCGTGCGCGCCTTCTCGCGCGCGACCATTCAGGCCATCGAAGGTCACCTGCGCCGCATTGCCCAAGGCACGGCGGCGGCATTCGGCGCCACCGCCACGCTCGACTTCCGGGTGCCCTTCGCGCCGACGGTCAACGACGCAGCGCAGGCCGAGTTTGCCGCCGCCGTCTGCACCGAGCTGGTGGGCGCCGAACGCGTGGACCGCAACCCGCCGCCGATCATGGCCAGCGAGGACTTCTCCTTCATGCTCGAGCAGGTGCCCGGCTGCTACATCAACATCGGCAACGGCGACGGCGAGGGCGCCTGTGAAGTGCACAACCCCGCCTACGACTTCAACGACCAGGCGCTGCCGCTGGGCGCGGCCTTCTTCGTGCGGGCCGTGGAGACCAGGCTGGCGGCATAGCCCATCGCAGCCTCGGGTGCGCGGCATGAGCATCCTGCAGCGTGAGCACCTCGACGACGGCAGCTTCGGCCAGCGCCTGGGCATGCCCGCCGAGCTCACCTGGACGCAGGCGCAGCTGGACGCGTCGCTGGCCGAATTGCTGGCGGCGCGCCCGCCCGGGGCGGTGTGGGTGTTCGGCTACGGCTCGCTGATGTGGAACCCCCTGCTGCAAGTCGAGCAACAGGTGCGCGCCACGCTGCACGGCTGGCAGCGCCGCTTCTGCATGCGCACGACGGCCGGCCGCGGCACCCCCGAGCGCCCGGGCCGCATGCTGTCGCTCGAGCCTGGCGGGCAGGCGCAAGGCCTGGCCCTGCGCCTGCCCGCAGCGACGCTGCACGACGAGCTGCGCGTGCTCTGGCGGCGCGAGATGGTCACCGGCGCCTACCTGCCGCGCTGGCTGCCCGTGGTGCTGGCCGACGGCAGCACGGTGCAGGCCATCGTCTTCGTCGCCAACCCGACGCACCCCCAGCACGAAGCCGACGCCAGCGTCGCCGCCGTGGTGCCGGTCATTGCCGGCGCCGCCGGTGCCTTTGGTGCCAACACCGACTACGTGCATGCCCTGGCGCGGGCGCTGGCCGCGCACGGCCTGCACGACGACTACGTCGCCGCCATTTGCGCACACTTGCCTTGAGCACGCGCAGGCCGCGGGGCGTGGGGTTTCCAAAAACCCTACAGCTGTGCGGCGCGGTGTCGAAAACAGGCTCGTCGTCAATTACCAGAACGGCTCGAACATCATGCGCAGCAATCTGCCCGTGACCAGCCAGGAGCGCGAAGTCCCGGCTGACTGGACCCTCGTCTCGACCACCGACCGCCAGGGGCGGATCACCCACTGCAACCACCACTTCGTCGCCATCAGCGGCTTTGGCTACGACGAGTTGATCGGCCAGCCGCACAACATCGTGCGTCACCCCGACATGCCGCCCGAGGCTTTTGCCGACCTGTGGAGCACCATCGGGCGCGGCCGGCCCTGGAGCGGCGTGGTCAAGAACCGCTGCAAGAACGGCGACTTCTACTGGGTGCTGGCCAATGTCACGCCGGTGCTGGCCGACGGCAAGCCGGTGGCCTACATGTCGGTGCGCCTCAAGCCCAGCCGTGAGCAGATTCGTGCGGCCGAGGCCTTGTATGCGCGGCTGCACGCCCAGCGCCAGAGCGGGCGCAGTCGCATCCGCCTGCACGCCGGTGGCGTGCGCCGCACGGGCCTGGCCGACCTGCCCGCGCGCCTGTACCGGCTGGGCCTGACGCAGCGCCTGCTGCTGGCGCAAGCCGGCGTCGTGGCCGCGGGCGTGGTGCCCGCCGTCCTGGGCCTTCCCGTGGCCGTGCAGGCGCTGGCGCCGACGGTGGCGGCGGCGGTGCTCCTGGCCTGGTTTCGTGCCCGCGTCGACGGCCCCCTGCAGCGGTGCACCGAACTGGCCGCGCAGATCGCCGGCTGCCGGCTGACCGGGCAGATCGACTGCGACATGCGCCATCCGCTGGGCAAGCTGCTGCGCAACGTCTGGCTGACCGGGCTGAACACGCGCGCCATCGTCGAGGACGTGCGCGGCGAGGTGCGCGACATCGTGCTGGCCGCCAGCGAAGCGGCCGATGGCAGCCGCGATCTGGCGCAACGCTCCGAAGAGCAGTCGGCCAGCGTCCAGCAGACCGCCTCGGCCGTGGAGCAGATCAACGCCACCGTCCACCGCACGGCCGAAGCGGCGCAGCAGGTGGCCACGGTGGGTGAGTCCACGCTGGCCACGGCGCAGCGCGGTGGCGCAGCCATGCAGGCGCTGGCGCAGACCATGCAGGGCATAGACCATTCGTCGCGCCAGGTCTGCGAGGTGACGCAACTCGTCGAGGGCATCGCCTTCCAGACCAACATCCTCTCGCTCAACGCGGCGGTCGAGGCTGCGCGGGCGGGTGAGCATGGGCGCGGCTTTGCTGTCGTGGCCACCGAAGTGCGGGCGCTGGCGCAGCGCGTCACCACCGCGTCCAAGGAGATCGGTGCGCTGGCCAACGGAGCGGTCGAGCAGGCCGGTCAGGGCGGTGAGCGCATGACGCAATCCAATGCCGTCATCGGCGAGGTCGTCAACGCGGTCAACCATGTCGACCAGTTGATCCGCGAGATCGCCCAGGTCGCGCACGAGCAGCGCGCCGGCGTCGACCACATCGGTGAGGCGATGGCGCGCATCGACGAGACCAGCCAGCAGAACGCGGCGCTGGCCGAGCAGCTCAACGCCGCCTGCGACACCATGCGCGCACGCACGGCGACGCTGCAGCGGGCGGTGCAATTGTTCGAGCAGGCGCGCTGAGTGCCGGGTCGGCCGGCGCGGGTTCAGCGTGGCTGCAGCAGCGCCTGCAGCTCGCTGGCCAGGCGGGTGGCGACGGTGTCCCAGTCGGCGCTGACGCCCAGCGTGCGCAGGTCGGTGGTGGCCAGCCCCACGTAGCCGCAGGGGTCGATGCGCGAGAAGGGCTCGAGATCCATCGCCACGTTCAGCGCCAGCCCGTGGTAGCTGCGGCTGCGCGAGACCTTGATGCCCAGGGCCGCGATCTTGGCCAGCCCGGCGAAGGAGTCCTGCCCCGCCAACGTGGGCGGCAGGCGCGCGTGATCGAACGGCGCGTGGGGGCGCACATAGATGCCCGGCGCGCCGCGCACGCGGTGGCCGGTGACGGCAAAGGCCGCCAGCGTGCGCAGCAGCGCCTCCTCCAGTCGGTGCACGTATTCCTTGACGTAGATGCCAAGGCGCGCGAGATCGACCAGGGGGTAGGCCGTGACCTGCCCCGGGCCGTGGTAGGTGACCTGGCCACCGCGCTGTGTGGCCACGACCGGGATGCTGCCCGGTGCGAGCAGGTGCTCGGGCCGCGCCGCCAGGCCCAGCGTGAAGACGGGCTCGTGCTCGACCAGCCACAGCTCGTCCACGGTGTCGGCGCCGCGCGTGCCGGTGAACTCGCGCATCGCGACCTCGATGCCGGCATAGGGCAGGCGGCCCAGGTGCTTGACGAGCATGGGACTAGGCGGGGTCGTCGAGGTCCGCGCCGTCGGTGCGCAGTTGCTGCTGCAGCGCCGCCACCGAGAAGCGGCCCGTCATGCGCAGCGCCGCGGCGCTGCCCGCGGCCTGCCCCATCGCAAAGCAGGCGCCGCTGGCGCGGGCGGCGCTCTGGCCCAGGTGCTCCATGGCGGCGCAGCGTCCGGCCACGAGCAGGTTGCTCACGCCCTGTGGCACCAGCATGCGCCAGGGCAGGTGGTTGTAGGCGTTGTCGGCGTCGTGCGCAAAGCCCCACTCGATGCCGCCGGCCACATGCTGCTCGACCGGCCAGCAGTTCAGGCCGATGACGTCGCTGAAGTGCGCGCCGCCCAGCACGTCCTCGCCGCGCAGCATGTACGCGCCGGCGATGCGCCGCGATTCGCGGATGCCGATCTGCGGCGCGATCTCGAGCAGTTCGGCCTGCTCGAAGCCGGGCACTTCGGCGCGCAGGAAGCGCAGGTATTCGACGAGCTGGCGCCGGCCCTCGAGCTCGCCATCGCTCAACTGCTGCGCGTCGGTGGCGTCCACGGCCTGCCCCTGCGCGTTGGCGATCTGCGTCACGTTGGCGCGCCATTCACTCGGGTTGCGCTGCGGACGCAGGATGGCGCCGCGGCGTGCGAAGCGGTAGCGGCCTGCGGCCTGCGCCATGCGCGCATCGATGGCCTTGAAGTCGCCGACCGCGGCAAGCGCACGCTCGGCGTCGACGTTGCCGATGCGCGCCATCGTGCTCGGGTAGAGGACGCTGCCGCAGCCGTCGCCGAGTTCATGGGGCACGCCTGCAGAGTGCGCCAGGTCGGCATCGCCGCTGGCATCGATGAACTCGCGCGCGCGGATGGCCCGCCGGCCCGAGCGCGTCTGCACCAGCAGCGCGGTGATGCGCCCGCCCTCGCACAGCGCATCGACGGCAAGCGCATGCAGGAGCAGGCGCACGCCGGCGGCCAGCAGCCAGGCGTCGGCGGCACACTTGTAGGCCGAGGTGTCGTAGCTGTGCACGCGGATGCGGCCCTGCAGCGCGTCCTGCGGCGCGTTCAGCCCGCCCAGATGCGCGATGCGTTCCAGCAGCTCGGGCACGACGCCGCGCACCAGCATCTGCATGTGCCCCCCGCGGCGCCCGTACAGGCCGGCGAAGTTGGTCACGCCGCCGGCGGTGCCCATGCCGCCGAGGAATCCGTAGCGCTCGACCAGCAGCGTGTGCGCGCCACCGCGCGCGGCGGCGACCGCAGCGGCCAGCCCCGCGGGCCCGCCGCCCAGCACGCAGACGTCGACCTCGGCGAAGACCTCGGTGCGGCGTGCCGTCTCGGCGACCGTGTCGCGCTCGTTCACTGGTTCTTGATGCCGCGCATGGCGATGATGCCGCCGAGGATCGCCGCCTCGTTCTTCACGCGCAGGCGCAAGGCCTCGGGCGCGGTGCCCTGCGCCTGCCAGCCGGCGGCGAAGAGTTTCTGGCGCACGTCGTTGTCGCGCAGCAGGGCGGGCACCTCCTGCGCCAGACGGTCTTGTGCGGCCTTGCTCAGGCGCGCGGGGCCGACGAGGGCCGTCCAGACCTCGAGCTCGAAATTGCTGATGCCCGCCTCGCGCAGCGAGGGGGTGTCGGGCGCCAACGTGCTGCGCCCGCCGCTCAGGCCGACGGCGTGCAGCTTGCCGGCCTTCACCTGCGGCAGCGCCAGGCCCGGAGGCACCAGCGCCATCTGGATCTGACCCTGGATCAGGGCTGTGATGACGGCCGGGTTGCCGTTGTAGGGCACGTGCACGGCGTCGAAGTTGCCCGCGCGCATCTTCAGATACTCCGTGCCCAGATGGCCGACCGAGCCGATGCCCACCGAGCCGTAGCTCCACTTGTTGCCCGCGTTGCGTGCGGCCAGGAAGAAGGCCGCGCCGGTGGGCAGGTCAGGCGGCGTCACCAGCACCAGCGGCGCCGTGGTCAGCAGCGAGAGCAGGCTGAAGTCCTTGGCCGGGTCGTAGGGCAGCCTGGGGTTGAGTTGCTTGGCTGAAGTCAGGTTGCCGTTGATGACCACCCCCAGCGTGTGGTCGTCGGTGGCCTTGGCGACCTGGTCGGCGGCAATGTTGCCGCTGGCGCCGGGCTTGTTCTCGACCACCACCGACTGGCCCAGGCGCTTGGCCAGCCCCTCGGCCAGGATGCGTGCCGAGAGGTCCGGCGTCGAACCGGCCGGAAAGCCCACCAGCAGCCGCACGGTCCGGGTCGGCCACGTGCCCTGCGCCTGGGCGGGCGCAACGATGGAGGCCGCAGCCAGGCCGCAAGCCAGCAGGGACAGGCGACGACGGAGGCGGGAAGGGGGCAGGCGCATGCAGATCTCCATTGAACGGGAAGGCGGCGTCGATTCTGCCTCGCACCGCGCAGCGGCCTGCTCAGTCGCCCACCACCCGGCCCTTGCCCATCTGCTTGGCGCGGTACATCGCCGCATCCGCACGGGCCAGCAGGTCCGCTGCGGTATCGGCGCTCGTCCCCACCGTCAGGCCGATGCTGCAGCCCAGGCCCGGATACAGCACCCCCACGCTGGTGACGATGCGCTCGCCGGCGGTCTGTGCGACGCTGCGTGCGTCGCCATCAGGTGCCGGCAGCACGAGCACGAATTCGTCCCCGCCCAGCCGACAGAGCAGGTCGCCCTGGCGGGTGTGCTGGCGCAGCACGTTGGCAACGCGTGCCAGCAGCTGGTCGCCCGCGGCATGGCCGTCACGGTCGTTGATGAACTTGAAGCCGTCCAGGTCGACGAACAACAGCGCCAGATTGGTCCCCGTGTATGCCGCCAGTTCGCTGCGCAGAGCGCGCAGCTGCTCGAAGAACAGCCGCCGCACCGGCAGGCCGGTGATCGCGTCATGGTGCGCCTCGAGCAAGGCGCTGGCGGAGTGGCGGCGCCGCTCGTCGATCTGCTGGAACTCGTGGACGTGAAAGTGCGCTGCCTCACCGCAGGCCGCGTCGCGCGCCTGGCGCGTCAGGTGACGCCCGATCAGCCAGCTGGCCGCCAGCGCCAGGCCCAGCACCGCGCCGCCCAGCAGCAACAGGGGCCACAGTGGCGCACGGGACTGTGCCTCGAAGTCGGCCTGCGGGATGCCCACCGCCACGTGCCAGGGCCAGCCTGGAACGGCCGCCACCGCGCCGATCACCGGCACCCCCTCGCGCGTCTGCGATTCGATGATGCCGGATTGCGCTTGCCGGATGGCGGTGGCCAGCGAGGCCGTGACCGGCTGCCCGCGCTGGCGCGCGTCGTCGCGCGAGCGGGCCACGATCTGCATGTCCTGGTCGACCACGGCCGCCGTCCAGCTGGCGGGCCAGCGTTGCTCGGCCAGCGCCCGGCTGGCCAGGGCCGGATCGATGGCCATCCGCAGCATGTGCGGGGCAGTGCCCGCGCCGCCAATCGCGCCGGTGATCTCGGCCTGCAAGAGTGCGCCGCCCTCGCGGCGCATGAGGGGCGACAACTGCAGCGACCGCGCCGGGGCCGGGCCGGCGTCGATCCGGAACGCCAGAATGCCGTCGGCATGTGCCTGCACCCGCGCGGCCAGCGCCTGCACGGCCGGCCAATCGCCGCGTTGCGCTTCGGGTGAGCTGGTCACCAGCCGATGCATGCGCTCGAGCTGGCGCAGGTCGGCCGCCAGTGCATCGGCGGTGACCGCCGCGCGCAGCCGCAGCGATTTCAGCTCGTCGGCCTGGCGCTCGCCCACCAGTTCGTGCAGCACCCACAGCGACAAGCCCAGCAGCGGCACCAGCGCGGCCAGCACCAGCAGGCCGATCCATACAGCAAGGCTCAGGCTGAGGGTGCGACGCATCAGGGCGCGCATTGTCGTCGTCGGCGCGCCAAGGCGTGTTGCGCGGGCGCCGCTGCGCCGTCAGCGGGTGCGTTCGTTCAATGCGGCTGCGTCTGCTGGCCGTGCGTGCGCGAGCGTGCGTGTCAGGTCCGGCGCCGGCGGCGCGACCGCGGGCGGGGCGGTTGCCGCGGCGCGCTGCTGCAGCATGGCCGTCACCTCGTCCACCGGTGCCGGGCGGGCGAAGAGGAAACCCTGCATCGAGTCGCAGCCGAGCTGGCGCAGCCGGTGCCACTGCGCCACCGTCTCCACGCCTTCGGCACAGACGTGCAGGCCCAGCCCGTGGCCGAGTTCGGCGATGGCGCGCACGATCGCCGCGTCGCTGGTCGACTGCGCCACGTCGCGCACGAACAGGCGGTCGACCTTGAGGGTGTGCAGGCGGAAGCGCTTGAGGTAGGCCAGCGACGAGTAGCCGATGCCGAAATCGTCGACCGCTAGGCGCACGCCCGCCTCGACCAGTTCGTCCATCTTGCGCAGCGTCTCGGGCGTGGGGTCCACCAGCAGGCCCTCGGTCAGCTCGAGCTGCAAATGCGTGGGTGGAAAGCCGGTGGCCGTCAGGGTGCGCAGCGTGGTGGCGACGAAATCGGGCTCGGCGAACTGCAGCGGCGAGACGTTGACCGAAAGCACCAGCTCGCGGTGACCCGTGGCGAGCCAGTTGCGCGCGCGCGTGCAGGCCTCGCGCAGCACCCAGGAGCCGGCTTGCACGATCAGCCCCGTCTGCTCGAGCACGGGCACGAACTCCGCCGGCGAGATGACGCCGTGCTGCGGATCGGCCCAGCGCAGCAGCGCCTCCACGGTGACCGCACGCGTGCCGCTGGCGTCGACGATGGGCTGGTAGACGAGGAAGAACTCCTGTGCCGCCAGCGCGCGCCGCAGGCGCAGTTCGATGTCCAGCCGGCGTGGGGCGTCGGTATGCATCGAGCTCTCGTACACGCAGTAGCGCGACCCGCCGCGCGCCTTGGCCGCACGCAGCGCGGCATCGGCATGCATCAGCAGGGCGTCGACGCCCTCGGTGTGCTCGTCGCCCAGCGCAATGCCGATCGACATCGTGACCGTGGCCTCGTGCGCACCGGCCTGCACCGGGGCTTCGAAGGCGCGCTGCAGGTTGCGCGCAAGGACGATCAGCGCCTGCGCGTCGCCCACGCGGCCGACGAGGGCGGCAAACTGGTCGTCGCCCAGTCGCGCCAGCTCGATGTCGCGCGCGGCCGTCTCGCGCAGCCGCTGGGCCACCGCACGCAACAGCAGGTCGCCGGCCTGCTGGCCGAAGCTGTCGTTGAAGAGGCGGAAGCGGTCCACGTCCAGCAGCAGCACGCCCAGCCGCCGATTGCCGTTGCGGCGGGCGGCCAGGCGGCGCCCCAGCCGCTGGCGCAGGCCCTCGCGGTTGAGCAGGCCGGTCAACAGGTCGCGCGTGGCGATCACGCGCAGCCGCCCCTCGACCTTGCGCAGCGCGCCCAGGGCGCTGCGCCGTACCAGCGCCCACAACAGGCCGGCCAGTGCAGCGCCGACCCCGAACAGCAGCAGCGTCGCCGCGAACACCGGCCACAGCGAGACATGCGCGCGCAGCTGCAGGGGTGCCGTGGCGCCGTGCAGCGGTATCGAGAGGGCAACCGATGGCCAACGCGCGGCTGCGGCGTCGCCCAGGCCGGCCAGGACCGTGCCCTGCCCGCTCGTGAGCGCGATGTGCTGGCCCTTTGGCGGCGCCGGCAGCGCCACCAGCGCAGCCGCGGCCAGCGGCGCGGTCGGTGCGCTCTGCGCCCCGGACGCCAGGCGACGTTCCAAGGCATGCGCGGTGCCAAACACCGCCCCCATGGCGTCCTGGCGCGCGAGCAGGGTCCCGGCGACCAGCCAGAGGGCAGCCGGCAGCACGGCCAGGCACAGCAGACCGGCGAAGAGCCGCCGGCCTGCAGGCGTCGCCGCGAATGCCGGCGAGCCTGGGGCGGCGGCGACCGGCTCGGCCGCGACACTGGAGGGGCCTTCGATCGTCGTGGTCGCCGAAAACGTCGAGGCGGATACGGTGGGGGTCGATTTCGACCGGTTGCGGTCAGGCATGTTCGGCTCCGGCGACGGGGCTTGCGGGTGCGCGCTCGGTGAAGAGGCAGACGCGGTTGCGGCCGCTGCGCTTGGCTGCGTACAAGGCCTCGTCGGCACGCCCGATCAGCGGGGCAATGCCGGTGCTGCCGATGGACCCGACCTCCACGCCGATGCTTGCCGTCACGCGCAGGCCCTGGACCTCACGCACGGCAGGCCCGCATTCGCGCTCGATGCGCTCGCGCACGCGTTCGGCGAAGGCCATCATCTCGGCGGCACCGACGCCGGGCACGACGACGCAGAATTCCTCGCCGCCGAAGCGGCAGACGAGATCGGTCGCACGTGCCGCTTGGTGCAGCTTCTTGGCCACCTCCTGGATCACGCGGTCGCCCACCGCGTGGCCATGCTGGTCGTTGACCCGCTTGAAGTGGTCGATGTCGACCATGATGCAGCCCAGTTGCACCGCAGCGGTGCCGGCCCCTTCGCGCAGGCCGGCGATGGCGGCGTCGAGCGCGCGCCGGTTCAGGCAGCCGGTAAGCGGGTCGCGCGTGGCCAGGTCGTGCAACTCGCGGTTCTTGCGCTCGATCTCGGCGTTTGACGCCGAGAGTGCGGACAGCGCGTCGCGCAGGGCCGCGTTGGCGCGGTGCAGCTCCGTCACGTCGCTGAAAGTCACCAGGCAGCCGCGCACACGCCTGCCGCTGTCGGTGACCGGCGCCGCGTTCACGACCAGCTGACGCAGCTGCCCATCGCTGTCCATGATCTCGAGCGTGCTGCCGGCGTTGGGCGCCTTCTCGGCGAGGGCGCGCGACCAGGCATGCTGTGCCAGGTCCGCGGGCAGGCTGGCGGCCAGCCACGGCAGGGTCGAGAGCGCGCCACCACTGCGCAGGTCCGCCGCGTCCTGGTGCAGCAGTCGGAACGACCGGTTGGCCAGCAGCACGCGGCCCCGCACGTCGAGGACGACGACGCCCTCGGCCATCGTGTCGAAGGCGCCCTGCACGCGCTCGGGAATCACCGAGGCCGGGTCCAGGTGCTGCAACGCGCGCCGCATGTAGAGCCAGAAGACCAGCGTGCCCACGCTCGAGAAGAAGATCAGCAGCAAGGTCATCGGCTGCAGCAACTGCCGCAGCACGGGGTTTGACTCGTCGGGTGCGAAGCCGAGCTCGAGACTGCCCCACGGCCCCGCACTGCTGGTCAGCGGCACCAGGATCTGGTTGTCGCGTGAGGCGGCGCCCGTCATCGGCTCCCACAGGCGGGCATGCTCGCCGGCCTGGGCCAGCAGCACCTGATCGCGGCTGCGGCGCAGGCCGATCGAGCGCAGGTCCGGCGTGCGCTCGGCAATCGCCGCCAACGAGCGCCCGATCGTTGCCGCATCGCTCGTGCGCAGCTGCTCGGCAACCTGGACGGCGAGGTTCTCGCCGATGCTCTTGCGCAGCATGCGTTGCTGGGCGGCGCGGTCGGGCAGCACGCCCAGGAACAGGTCGGCCAGCAGGATCAGCGTCCCTGCCAGCGCCACCAGCGCGAGGGTCATCTGGGTCAGCGGGCTGGCGCGTCTCATGGCTGCAAGGTGGAATCGAAGTCGTCGGCGCCTGCGTGGCGCTCGAAGAGCGGATTGATGTCGGAATCCGAGAACGGCATGTCGTCGGAGTCCGGGCGTGTGCTGTCGCCATCCTCGTCGTCGTCCGCGTCTTCCTCGTGGCGCGCTTGCGCGGCGCTGAGAACCGGCAGCAGATCCACGTGGCGCCAGGCCGGAATGCCCAGCAGCATGGTTGTCACCAAGCCGCCACTGCGCGTCACCCACCAGACGAAACCGGCAGTCACGGTGGCACTCGCCACACGCACCGGATCACGGGCTGCGGCAGCAAGGGTCTGCTCGACTTCTTCGACCGGCGTGCGCTCCTGCGTGGCCAGGATCTGCAGCTTCTCGTCGTGGCGCAGGCCGGTGAAGGCGGACTGCCCGGTGCCCGGCCGCAGGGCGAGCAACTGCCCGTCGAGCGACGTCAGGCTCGGCTCAAATGCGACCAGCGACCAGGAGATCTCCCCGATCTCCATGCCAGGCAGTGCGAACGATACCGTCGGGGCCTGGGCTGGCAACGCGGATTCAGGCTCGTTGGAGCGCGGCGGTGCAGCGGTGTCGGGCGCTGCGTTGTCCCGCTCAGGCGAGCCCTCCGCAGGCGTCTGCGTGGAGCCTGTCTGCTTGTCTGGGTCGCCTTCGCCAGCGCCGGCGGATCCCCCGCCCTGCGACCCCGTCGTGGAATCCGTCGGTGCAGAGCTCCCGCCTGGGCCCGTTCCGCCTGGCCCTGTGCCACCGGGCGGCTGCGTCGTCCCGGTGCCGTTCGTGCCAGGGCCTGAGGGCTGCGTGGGGTCGGGCAGCAGGGGCGGCACGAACGGGGGGGTGATGGGTGGCTTGGCCTCGTCGACGTTGCCCACCGTGACAGCGACTGCCAGCTCCAGTGTCAGGCCGCCCTGGTCGGTGACCCGCACGACGATATGGTGGACGCTTGCGGACTCGTAGTCGATCCGGCTGCCGTCGGCGACGAGCAAGGCACCCGTGGCACCGTCGATCGCGAACCGGCCGCCGGCGCTGTCGGGCAGCGAGAAGCGCAGGTGCTCAAGGCGATCGGGATCCTGGGCCGTGAAGGTCGTCACCGGTGTGCCGCTGGCCGAGTTCTCGAACACGAACGCCGTCGCCGGCGACAGCGAGTGCGGCGCCTCGTTCACGTCGAGCACGCGCACGGCCAGCGCTTGCGCCGCCGAGCGCGAGCTGTCGCCGGCGCTGACGGTGACCTCGTAAACGTTGTCGCGGTTGCCATCCGCGGGTGCCTCGAAATCCGGGGCGCTGATGAAGCTCAAGGCCCCGGTCGTGGCGTTGATCGCAAACAGCCCCGCATCGGCCCCACCGCTGATCGAGTAGGTGATGGAGTCGCCGTTGGCATCCGTTGCGACGACTGTCGTTACCGCGCTCACGCCTTCGTTGACCGTCACCGAGGCCGAGTTGCCGCCGCCATTGCTCGTGAT
>JADZCL010000114.1 GCA_020851615.1 Rubrivivax sp. | reverse complement strand
CGCGCGCGGAAGTAGGCGGCGACCTCGAACAGGAGGCGCCAGCGTCCCACCGCCATCTGCGCCGCATCGAGCAGCGGACCGCCATCGTTGCGGCCGTCGGCATTGAGGGTGATGGTCCTCACCTCCTGCACACCGCCATCCGGCCCCACCCGCTGCAGGCTCACCTTCATCCCTGCTGCGGGGCATCCATGTGCGGTGTCCAGCACATGCGTGGTCAGGCGGCCGATCATGCTTGTCTCCCCTTGGTGTGTGCTGCGTCGCCGCCGTGGATCGTGCACGGGCGGGCCCTCACGCACGGCCCTCGATCAGCACGACGCGGAAGTCATTGACGTTGGTGTGCGTGGGGCCCGTGACCACGGAGTCGGACAGCCGCTGGAAGAAGCCATGGCCGTTGTGGTCGGCGAGTTCGTCCCGGGGCGACAAGCCGTGCGCACTCGCCCGCGCCAGCGTGTCCGGGTCGATGAACGCCCCGGCGATCGCCTCGACACCGTCCACGCCATCCGTATCGGCCGCCAGCGCGTGGATGCGCGGGTGGCCCTGCAACGCGATCGCCTGTGCCAGCAGGAACTCGACGTTGCGCCCACCGCGCCCGCCACGCGCGCCCTCGAGCAGCCTCACGCGGGTCTCCCCGCCAGAGAGCAGCACGCAGGGCGGCGCAAAGGGCTGGCCATGCCTGGCAACCTGCAGCGCAATGCCGGCCAGGACCGTACCGACTTCACGCGCCTCGCCCTCGATCGCATCGCCGAGGATGTGCGCCGCGTAGCCGGCCTGCTGCGCGACCGCTGCGGCCGCCTCCAGCGCCAACTGCGGCGTGGCGACCAGCACGAAACGCGCCTGCGCAAGCCGGGCATCGTCGGGCTTGATCGATTCACCGCGCCCACTCGTGAGCAGAAGGCTCGCAGCCGCCGGCAGCTCGATGCGCAGGCGCTGCACGATCGCCCAGGCATCGGCGCAGGTGGTCGGGTCAGGCACCGTCGGCCCCGAGGCGATGTCGCCCGGCGCATCGCCCGGCACGTCCGAGATCGCCAGCGTCAGCAGGCGCGCCGGATGGCAGGCCACACCCAGCCGCCCACCCTTGATCGCCGAGAGATGGCGACGCACGATGTTCATCTCGCCGATGGCCGCCCCGCTGGCCAGCAGTGCCTGGTTGACGGCCTGCTTGTCCTGCAGCGTGAGACCGGCCGCCGGCAGCGGCAGCAGGGCCGAGCCGCCACCCGAGATCAGGCAGAGCACGAAATCCCGCGCCGTCAGACCGCTGACGCACGCCAGCATGCGCCGTGCGGCGGCTTCACCCGCTGCGTCCGGCACCGGATGCGCCGCGCACACGATCTCGATGCGTGCGCACGGCTGCTCGTAGCCGTAGGGGGTGACGACCAGCCCCTCGACCCGCGCCAGGCCAGGCCCGTGCCAATGCTGCTCGACGGCCCGTGCCATCGCCGCAGCAGCCTTGCCGGCGCCGATCACGATGACCCGGCCGGGCAACTCATCGAGCGCCGGCAGATGCGCCGCCAGGCAACGCTGCGGCTGTGCCGAGGCCACGGCGGCGTCGAACATGCGCCGCAACAGCGTCCGGACGGCTGCGGGCTCGCCCGCGGTGGGCATCGTGTCGTGTGGCGTCATCGTGCAAGCAGTCGTTCACGCCATGCCAAGCCAGGCAGCGTGCCCGCAGCCGGCAGGTACTCGCAGCCGACCCAGCCGGTGTAGCCGATGCGGTCCAGCCAGGGCAGGAGGAAGGCATAGTCGATCTCACCGGTGCCGGGCTCATGGCGGCCCGGGTTGTCGGCGATCTGGATGTGGCCGATGCGCGGCAATGCCTTCTCCAGCGTGGCCGCCAGTTCGCCTTCCATGCGCTGCATGTGGTACACGTCGTACTGGAAGAGGACGTTGTCGGCGCCGACTTCGTCGAGCAAGGCCAGCGCCTGCGCACTGCGGTTGATGAAGAAGCCCGGCACGTCGTGGGTGTTGATCGCCTCCACCAGCAGGGTCATGCCGGCCTCGGCGAGTGCTGCAGCGGCCACGCGCAGGTTCTCGACCAGCGTGGCGCGCAGCACCGCCTCTGCCACGCCCGGGGGCGCCACGCCGGCCAGGCAGTTCAACCGTTGCACGCCCAGCGTTCGCGCGTAGGCAATGCCTTGTTCAAGGCCGGCACGGAACTCCGCGTGCCGTGCCGGCAGGCAGGCGATACCACGCTCGCCGGCCGCCCAGTCGCCCGCGGGCAGGTTGTGCAGCACGAGTTGCAGGCCGTGCGTGTCCAGGCGCGCGCGGATCTCGCGGGCCGGCCAGGCATAGGGGAACTGGCACTCGACGGCGTCGAAACCCGCGGCACGGGCCTGCCCGAAGCGCTCCAGAAACGGCAGCTCGGCAAACAGCAGCGACAGGTTGGCGGCAAGGCGGGGCATGGTCCGGGCGCAGACGGGATGGGGTCAGGTGGGGGCGCCGCGCCGGAAGCGCTCCACGCCGGCCACGCGCGCGCAGACCAGGTTGCGCTCATCGGACAGCGTCAGCCACGCGAAGACGCGCTCGTGCAGATCCTGCGCCAGCGCATCACGGCGCTGCGCGACGGGGCCGCATGCCCAGTCCCAGACGCAGACGTCCGCCGTGCAACCGGACTCCAGGCTGCCGACCTCGTCGTCCAGCCCAAGCGCCCTTGCGGCACCGCGCGTGGCCGCGTGCAGCGCGACCCAGGCCGTGAGCCGTTCGCCGCGTAAGGCCTGCACCTTGTAGGCGTCAGCCAGCGTGCGCTGCATCGACAGACTGGTGCCGCCCCCGACGTCGCTGGCCATCGCCACCGCCCCGCCCTGCTCGGCCAACGCGCGCCAGTCGAAGAGGCCACTGCCCAGGAAGAGGTTGGACGAGGGGCTGTGCGCCACCACCGCGCCACTGGCGGCCAGTTCCGCGCGGTCCGCATCGTCCAGCCAGATCCCGTGTGCGAATACGCTGCGCCGGTGCAGCAGGCCCGCGCGCGCATAGACGTCCAGGTAGCTGCGTGCCTGCGGATACAGCTGGGCGACCCAGTCCACCTCGGAGCGGTTCTCGGCCAGGTGGGTATGCAGGTACAGGCTCGGATCGGCCGCACAGAGCGCACCGGCCATGGCCAGCTGTTCGGGCGTGCTGGTGGGCGCAAAGCGCACCGTCACCGCATAGGCCAGACGGTCGCGGCCATGCCAGCGCTCGATCAGTGCACGGCAATCACGCTCGGCCTGCGCGACGTCGTCGGTCAGGCCCGGCGGCGCGTG
>JADZCL010000113.1 GCA_020851615.1 Rubrivivax sp. | reverse complement strand
TCTTCGGCGCCAATGGGAACGACGATGGGCACCGGGTTGGCCTTCAGGCGTGCCTTCATCTGGTCGTAGACCTTGAAGAAGTTGGCGCCGGTGCGGTCCATCTTGTTGACGAACGCCAGCCGCGGCACCTTGTGCTTGTTGGCCTGGCGCCAGACCGTCTCGGACTGCGGCTGCACGCCGCCGACCGCGCAATACACCATGCAGGCACCGTCGAGCACGCGCATCGAGCGCTCGACCTCGATGGTGAAGTCGACGTGCCCGGGGGTGTCGATGATGTTGATGCGGTGCTCGGGCAACGACAGGTCCATGCCCTTCCAGAAGCAGGTCACCGCCGACGAGGTGATCGTGATCCCGCGCTCCTGCTCCTGCTCCATCCAGTCGGTCGTGGCCGCGCCGTCGTGCACTTCGCCCAGCTTGTGGTTCACGCCGGTGTAGTAGAGGATGCGCTCGGTGGTGGTGGTCTTGCCGGCATCGATGTGCGCGCTGATACCGATGTTGCGGTAGCGCTCGATGGGAGTCTTGCGGGCCATGTTCAATCTCCGGATGCAGGAACCGCCTCCGGGCTAGTGTTAACCCGTAGAGGCGGCCAGGAAGAGCGGGTCAGAAGCGGAAGTGCGAGAACGCCTTGTTGGCTTCGGCCATGCGGTGGACCTCGTCGCGCTTCTTCATCGCGCCGCCACGGCCTTCGCTGGCTTCCAGGAGTTCGTTGGCCAGTCGTGCAGCCATCGACTTCTCGCCGCGCTTGCGCGCGGATTCCTTGAGCCAGCGCATCGCCAGGGCCTGCCGGCGGACGGGACGAACTTCCACGGGAACCTGGTAGTTCGCACCGCCGACACGGCGGGACTTGACCTCGACCATCGGCTTGATGTTGTTGAGTGCGGTGAGGAAGATCTCGAGCGGATCCTTGCCCGACTTCTTCTCGACCTGTTCGAGCGCGCCATAGATGATGGCCTCGGCAACCGCCTTCTTGCCCGACTCCATGATGACGTTCATGAACTTGGACAGGTCGATCGAGCCGAACTTCGGGTCGGGCAGGATCTCGCGCTTGGGTACTTCGCGACGACGTGGCATGGGAGTCTTCCTTTGATCGATTCAGTTGGCGGCTCTGGTCCGCCTCGAAGGGCCAGCGGGCCCTTCACTTACTCGGGCGACGCAGAGGCCGCCCGGTTCTGTCCGCGCAGCCTTGCGGGCTCACGGACGACGACAGGCGTCAGACCTTCTTCGGGCGCTTGGCGCCGTACTTGGAGCGCGACTGCTTGCGATCCTTGACGCCCTGCAGATCGAGCGAGCCGCGCACGATGTGGTAGCGCACGCCCGGCAAGTCCTTCACGCGGCCGCCACGCACGAGCACGACGCTGTGCTCCTGCAGGTTGTGGCCTTCGCCGCCGATGTAGGAGATGACCTCGAAGCCGTTGGTGAGACGAACCTTGGCCACCTTGCGCAGCGCCGAGTTCGGCTTCTTGGGCGTCGTGGTGTAGACGCGAGTGCAGACGCCACGGCGCTGTGGGCAGTTCTGCATCGCAGGGGACTTGCTCTTGATCACCTCGACCTGGCGGCCTTGGCGTACGAGCTGATTGATGGTGGGCATGAGTAACTTGTTCCCGTTTGAAGTCACACGCTCTTTTCGGGACTAAGCCACCTGCGCCGTGGTCTGGCCGGTCGGGGAGTCCGCAGCACCCGCCTGGCTGTCAGCGCGTGGGCAAGCCGCGCGCAACAGGCCAAGGTGCCTGAAAATCCCCCCGCCGCAATCGATGCTGCGGCCCGATGCTCGACAAAGAGCGCGGCAGTGCCTGCCGAAAAGCCGACCATTATATTGGCGTTCTGCCGCATCAGCAAGCGGCCCCAAAACCTTCGCCCCACCCCACCCTGTGACCTGTTCGTCCGCCATTCCCGCAGTTGTGCTGGACACCAATGTCGTGCTGGATTGGTTCGTCTTCGGCGATCCGGCGGTGGCGCCGCTGGCCGATGCCATCCAGTGCGGGCGCCTGCGCTGGCTCGGCTGTGCGGCGATGCAAGCCGAACTGGCGCATGTCCTCACGCATGGAAGCCTCGCCGGCGCTCAGGTCCAGACCGGGCAGGTGCTCGCCATGGTGGGCCGCTGGCAGGCGCAGATCGAACTGCCAGCCGAGCAGCCTTGGCCGCGGCTGCGCTGCCGCGATGCCAGCGATCAGGTGTTCCTCGATCTCGCACTGCACACGCAAGCGGCCTGGCTGTTTTCGCGCGATCGCGCGCTGCTCGCGCTCGCGCGCAAGGCCGCCCAGGCGGGCCTTGCCATCGTGGCACCCAGGCACTGGGTCGTGCCGGCGCCTGCAGGCTGAGGGTCGCCTGACAGGCTTGGGCGACCTCTTCCGGCTGCAGGGGCGCGGAGTCTCCATTCCCCGACGTCCGCAGGACGGTTGACGACGAAAAGGGGCGGCCGAAGCCGCCCCTGTGCGCGGGTGCACGTGTGCCTATTCGCCCGGCGGATGGGCGTCGGCTGCCGCGGCGGCATCGACGTGGGCCATCTGCACCGCGGCAAGTTCCTCGGCCTCCTGCAGCGCGATGGCGCGGCGCTCGCTCTCGTCCATGTCTTCCTTGGCCTTGCGGGCCTGGTGGAAGGCCATGCCGGTGCCTGCCGGGATCAAGCGACCGACGATGACGTTCTCCTTGAGGCCGCGCAGTTCGTCGCGCTTGCCCATGATCGCCGCCTCGGTCAGCACCCGCGTGGTCTCCTGGAAGGACGCGGCGCTGATGAACGAGTCGGTCGACAGGCTGGCCTTGGTGATGCCAAGGAGCACGTCGGCATGCGTAGCCGGCAGCTTGCCATCGGCACGCAGGCGCTCGTTGGTGTTGAGCAGTTCGCTGCGCTCGACCTGCTCGCCGGCGATGTAGGCGCTGTCGCCGGGGTTGACGATCTGCACGCGGCGCAGCATCTGGCGCACGATGACCTCGATGTGCTTGTCGTTGATCTTCACGCCCTGCAGACGGTAGACATCCTGCACCTCGTCGACGATGTAGCGCGCCAGTTCCTCGATGCCCAGCAGGCGCAGGATGTCCTGCGGATCGGCCGCACCGTCGACGATGAGCTCGCCGCGGTTGACGACCTGACCTTCGTGCACCAGGATGTTCTTCTCCTTGGGCACGAGTTCCTCGTAGACCTTGCCGTCGGGGTCGGTGATCTGCAGCCGCACCTTGCCCTTGGTCTCCTTGCCGAAGCTGACCGTGCCGGTGATCTCGGCCAGCGTACCGACATCCTTGGGGCTGCGCGCTTCGAAGAGCTCGGCCACACGCGGCAGGCCCCCGGTGATGTCGCGCGTCTTCTGGCCTTCCATCGGAATGCGCGCCAGCACTTCGCCCGGTGCAAGGTCCTGCCCGTCACGCACCTGGATGAGCGCGCCGACCGGAAAGCCGATCGTGACCGTGTGGTCCGTCCCTGGGATCTTGACCTCCTTGCCGGCCACGTCGAGCAGCTTGACCTGCGGACGCACGACCTTGGTTGCGCCACGGCGCTTGGGGTCGATGACGACCAGCGTCGACAGACCGGTCACCTCGTCGACCTGCTTGGCCACCGTGACGCCTTCCTCGACGTTCTCGAACCTGGCCCGACCGGCGAACTCGGTGATGATGGGGCGCGTCAGCGGATCCCAGTTGGCCAGCACGGTCCCGGCCCTGACCTGCTGATCGGGCTTGACGTTGAGCGTTGCGCCATAGGGCAGCCGGTGACGCTCGCGCTCGCGGCCGTGCGGGTCGGTGATGATGATCTCGCCCGAACGCGAGATCCCGACCAGTTCACCCTTGCCGTTGGTGACGTAGCGCATGGTGGCGTTGAAGCCGATCAACCCGTCGCTCTTGGCCTCGACGCTGCTGGCAACCGCCGCACGCGACGCCGCACCACCGATGTGGAAGGTGCGCATCGTGAGCTGCGTGCCCGGCTCGCCGATCGACTGCGCAGCGATCACGCCGACCGCCTCGCCGGCATTGACCAGGCCGCCACGGCCGAGATCGCGCCCGTAGCACTTGGCGCACAGGCCATAGCGCGTGTTGCAGCTCAGCGGCGTACGCACCTTGACCTCGTCGACACCGGCCCCCTCGAGCACGTCCAGCGCCTCCTCGTGCAGCATCTCGCCGGCACCCAGCAGCACGTCCTGCGTCTCGGGGTGCAGGACCTCGATCGCGGTGACGCGGCCAAGCACCCGGTCGCGCAGCGATTCGATCACCTCACCGCCCTCGACCAGCGCGCGCATGTTCATGCCGTTCTGCGTGCCGCAGTCGTCCTCGGTGACCACCAGGTCCTGCGTCACGTCGACCAGGCGCCGCGTCAGGTAGCCCGAGTTGGCGGTCTTGAGCGCCGTGTCGGCCAGGCCCTTGCGCGCGCCGTGCGTGGAGATGAAGTACTGCAGGACGTTCAGGCCCTCGCGGAAGTTGGCCGTGATCGGCGTCTCGATGATCGAGCCGTCGGGCTTGGCCATCAGCCCGCGCATGCCCGCGAGCTGGCGGATCTGCGCCGCCGAGCCGCGGGCGCCGGAGTCGGCCATCATGTAGATGGAGTTGAACGACTCCTGGTCGACGCTCTTGCCATGGCGATCGATGACCTTCTGCCTGGAGAGCTGGGTCATCATGACCTTGCCCACCTCGTCGCCGGTCTTGCCCCAGATGTCGACCACCTTGTTGTAGCGCTCACCGGCGGTCACCAGGCCCGAGACATACTGCTGCTCGATCTCCTTGACCTCCTTCTCGGCACGCTCGATCAGCCCCTGCTTCTCCTTGGGCACGAGCATGTCGTCGATGGCGATCGAGATGCCTGCGCGCGTGGCCAGGCGGAAGCCCGACTGCAGCAGCTTGTCCGCGAACACCACCGTGTCCTTGAGGCCGCAGCGGCGGAAGCTGGCGTTGATGAGGCGCGAGATCTCCTTCTTCTTCAGCGCCTTGTTGAGCAGCGCGAAGGGCAGGCCGCGGGGGAGGATCTCCGACAGCAGCGCGCGGCCGACCGTCGTGTCGACCAGCCGGGTCTGCATCGTGAGCTCACCGCTGGCCTTGTCCTTCGTCCACTCGGGCAGGCGCACGGCGATCTTGGCCGTCAGCTCGACCGCGCCGGTGTCCAGCGCCCGCTGCAACTCGGTCAGGTCGGCGAAGACCATGCCCTCGCCGCGCCCGTTGGTGCGCTCGCGGGTGGCGTAGTACAGGCCCAGCACGACGTCCTGACTGGGCACGATGGAGGGCTCGCCGTTGGCCGGGAAGAGGACGTTGTTGGAGGCCAGCATCAGCGTGCGGGCTTCCATCTGCGCCTCGATCGACAGCGGCACGTGCACGGCCATCTGGTCGCCGTCGAAGTCGGCGTTGAAGGCCGAGCAGACCAGCGGATGGAGCTGGATCGCCTTGCCCTCGATCAGCACCGGCTCGAAGGCCTGGATGCCCAGGCGGTGCAGCGTGGGCGCACGGTTGAGCAGGACCGGGTGCTCCTTGATCACCTCCTCGAGGATGTCCCACACCACCGGCGTGCCGGCCTCGACCTCCTTCTTGGCCGCCTTGATGGTGGTGGCGATGCCCATCGCCTCCAGACGGCTGAAGATGAAGGGCTTGAAGAGCTCAATGGCCATCAGCTTGGGCAGACCACACTGATGCAGCTTGAGCGTGGGGCCCACGACGATGACCGAGCGACCCGAGTAGTCGACGCGCTTGCCCAGCAGGTTCTGGCGGAAGCGGCCGTTCTTGCCCTTGATCATGTCGGCCAGAGACTTCAGCGCGCGCTTGTTGGCGCCGGTCATCGCCTTGCCGCGACGGCCGTTGTCCAGCAGCGAGTCGACCGCCTCCTGCAGCATGCGCTTCTCGTTGCGCACGATGATCTCGGGCGCCTTCAGCTCGAGCAGGCGCGCCAGGCGGTTGTTGCGGTTGATGACGCGACGGTAGAGATCGTTCAAGTCCGAGGTCGCGAAGCGGCCGCCATCCAGGGGCACCAGCGGGCGCAGGTCCGGCGGCAGCACCGGCAGCACCTCCATGACCATCCAGCTGGGCTTGATGCCGCTCTTCTTGAAGGCCTCGAGCACCTTCAGGCGCTTGGAGTTCTTCTTGATCTTGAGCTCGGAGCCGGTCATGTCGCCACGGATCTTCTCCGTCTCGGCGTCGATGTCGAGTTCGTCGAGCAGGCGCTTGATGGCCTCGGCGCCCATCATGGCGACGAACTCGTCACCGTACTCGGCGTGCTTGGCCTCGAAGTCGTCCTCGCTCATGATCGAGAACTTCTTCAGCGGCGTCATGCCGGAATCGACGACGACGTAGGCTTCGAAATAGAGCACGCGCTCGATGTCGCGCAGCGTCATGTCGAGCACCAGGCCCAGGCGCGAGGGCAGGCTCTTCAGGAACCAGATGTGCGCGCAGGGTGCGGCCAGGTCGATATGGCCCATGCGCTCGCGGCGCACCTTGGCCTGGGTGACCTCGACGCCGCACTTCTCGCAGATCACGCCGCGGTGCTTCAGGCGCTTGTACTTGCCGCACAGGCACTCGTAGTCCTTGATCGGCCCGAAGATCTTGGCGCAGAACAGGCCGTCGCGTTCCGGCTTGAAGGTGCGGTAGTTGATCGTTTCGGGCTTCTTCACCTCGCCAAAGGACCAGGAGCGGATCTTGTCGGGCGAAGCGAGCCCGATCTTGATCGCGTCGAAGTGTTCCTCGGGGGTGAACTGGTTCAGAAGGCCAAGCAGTCCCTTCATGGTCTTGATCCCTTTCCTTCCTTAGTTCCGTTCCAGGTCCATGTCCAGGCCCAGGGAGCGGATCTCCTTGACCAGGACATTGAACGACTCGGGCATGCCGGCCTCGATCGCGTGTTCGCCCTTGACGATGTTCTCGTACACCTTGGTGCGGCCGTTCACGTCGTCGGACTTGACGGTGAGCATCTCCTGCAGGATGTAGCTGGCGCCATAGGCCTCCAGCGCCCACACTTCCATCTCGCCGAAGCGCTGGCCGCCGAACTGCGCCTTGCCGCCCAGCGGCTGCTGCGTCACCAGGCTGTAGGGGCCGGTGGAGCGCGCGTGCATCTTGTCGTCGACGAGGTGGTGCAGCTTGAGCACGTGCATGTAGCCCACGGTCACCGGGCGCTCGAAGGCGTCGCCGGTGCGGCCGTCGTAGAGCGTGGCCTGGGTGCGCGTGGCGGTGAGGCCCTTGCGCGCGGCGACCTCGTCGGGGAAGGCCAGCTGCAGCATCGCGCGAATCTCCTCCTCGGCCGCGCCGTCGAACACCGGCGTGGCGAAGGGCACGCCGTCCTGCAGGTTGTGCGCCATCTCCTGCACCTGACCGTCGGAGAGCTGGTCGATCTGCTCGGCCGTGCCGCCCGACTTGTTGTAGAGCTCGTCGAGGAAGGCGCGCAGCTCGGCCACGCGCGCCTGGCGCTGCAGCATGTCGCCGATGCGCTGGCCGATGCCCTTGCCGGCCCAGCCCAGGTGCACTTCCAGCACCTGGCCGACGTTCATGCGCGAGGGCACGCCCAGCGGGTTGAGCACGATGTCGCAAGGCGTGCCGTCGGCCATGTAGGGCATGTCCTCGACGGCGACGATCTTGGACACCACGCCCTTGTTGCCGTGGCGGCCGGCCATCTTGTCGCCGGGCTGCAGGCGGCGCTTGACGGCCAGGTAGACCTTGACCATCTTCAGCACGCCCGCGGGCAGCTCGTCGCCCTGCGTGAGCTTCTTGCGCTTCTCCTCGAAGGCGAGGTCGAAGCTGTGGCGCGTCTGGTCCAGCGAGTTCTTGATCGACTCGAGCTGGTTGGCGAGGTCCTCGTC
>JADZCL010000112.1 GCA_020851615.1 Rubrivivax sp. | reverse complement strand
GGCTTACATGGACACCTCCCGTGTGGCAAGCAAGTTCTTGAAGTTCTGACTCGGCGGATACGACTGCGGTCTTACATCCGGCCTTGAGGTGCAGCCGGGACAAGCCCGCCGCTGGCCTTGATGGTCATTCGCGAGGCCGGTGCTCATCTCCTGTGGCGGGGTTTGCATCAGCGATGCCCCTGCCAGCGATCCAGCTTTGCCCGGCCCGCGGTCCGACCGCTTTGCCATCACTTCATCGACTCAACTCACGCACTCTTTGCGGCGTCCACTCCTTGTTGCGTTGGTTGATCTACACGGGCGCCGCTTGCGCAGCGCCGCTCCCGGGCCTGGCGCTTTGCCAGTCCCGCTGATACGCCCGGCCGTGAGCGACGAGCGCCCACGCCGTGCGTGCCATCTTGTTGGCCAGCGCCACCACCGCCACGTTCTTGGGCCGGCGCGCCAGCAGCTCTTCGAGCCACTTGGGCTTGCGCTTGGAGTGCTCGATCGCCGAGCGCGCCCCGTGAATCAGCAGCGTGCGCAAGTACGGATCTCCGCGCTTGCTCAGATGCCCCACGCGTACCTTGCCGCCGCTGCCCGCGTGCGCCGGCACCAGCCCCAGGCTGGCTGAGAACTCTCGTCCCGAGCGCCAAGCCTTGCCGTCACCCAGTGTGGCCACCAAAGCCGTCGCGCCCAACACGCCGATGCCGGGAACGCGGTCGAGTTCGGCAGCGCCCTTGAGCTGCCCTTGCAGCGCTGCGATCTGGCACTCCAGCTCGTCGATGCGCTGCTGGATCTGCTCGATCGTGCGCAACTGACCATCGACCAGGCTGTGCATCACCGTCGGCAATTGCTGGTCGATCGCTGCTCGCTGCTCGGCCAGCGCCTTCAGCCCCGCCTTGCGACCGCCGCGCAGCACCACCCCGAACTCGTACAGCAGCCCGCGCAGCGAGTTCACCGTGGCCGTGCGCACGCTCACCCAGTGCTGGCGCGTGCGGTGCAGCGACAGCACCGCCTGCTGCTCGACGTTCTTCAGCGGCACACGTCGGATGTCGCTGTGCTGCGCCGCCAACCAGATGGCCCGCGCGTCGGCCGCGTCGTCCTTATTGCTGCGCACGAACGGGCGCACCTGCACCGCCGGCAGCAACTCCACCTGGTGCCCCAGGCCCGTGAACACCCGTGCCCAGTGGTGCGCGCTGCCGCAAGCCTCCATCACGATGCGCACGGGCTTGAACTGCGCGAAGTACGCCGCCAGCTTGGCCCGCGCCAGCTTCTTGCGGCCAATCTCGCCTGTCTCAGCATCAACCCAGTGCAGTTGCATGACGTTCTTTGCAATGTCCAAACCGTAAGTCGTACGATCCATTTGGGGCCTCCGTCAGCGTGAGTTCACTCGGAACTTCACTTTGGCACTAGATGCCGTGCAACGCGAGGCCCCACCTTCGCCACGGCCTGTCTCCCCCTTGGTCAGCGGTATTCGGTCTTCTCGGCCTCTCGGACGTCACAGCTCTTGTTCATCGGGTGGGAGGTGTCCATGCCATCTCCTGTGTCCACCGCCATCCACGCGGCCGATGCTGACCGAAGGCCCACCCGCTGTCGTGTCGTCGAAAGCAACGACACGGGTGGCACCATCCAGGCCAAGGCGGCGCGTCGTGGCACGATGCGCCCGGCACCAGGCGCCATTCGGCGCAGCCCACCACGGGCTGACTCCAAGTGCCCACCCTGCCCCAAGGAGCGCGAGATGCCCGCAATCGAACAACGCCTGCACGCCCTCGGTCTCGAGCTGCCGGCGCCGCTGCAACTGCCGCCTGGCGCCCGCCTGCCCTTTCCCTGGGTGCGTGTGCTGGGGCGGCGGGTGCTCATCTCCGGCCATGGCCCGACGCAGCACGACGGCAGCCTGGCGCGGCCCCTGGGCAAGGTCGGCCTCGACGTGACGCCGCAGCAGGCCCACGCGGCTGCACGCCTGACCGCACTGGCCATCCTCGGCAGCCTGCAGCGCGAGCTGGGGTCGCTGGATCGCATCGGAGCATGGGTGCGCGTCTTCGGCATGGTCAATTCCGCACCCGGCTTCGACCGCCAGCCGGAGGTCATCAACGGCTTCTCGGAGCTGATCCTCGAGCTCTTCGGCCCCGAGCGCGGCGCCCATGCGCGCAGCGCGGTCGGCATGGCCGGTTTGCCCTTTGGCATCCCGGTGGAGATCGAAGCCGAGCTCGAACTGGCAGCGGACTGAGCGACGGACGGGCGCAGACGGCCATCACACCTTGGTGTCGGTCGTGGCGACGCGCCCCACCTGCCCGGCCGGTGTGCGACGCCTTGCGCCCGACCTGTGGCCCAGACTTCGACGACCCACGGGCACATGAGCGCGGTGCGCCTCGTGCCACGCGTGGCGCCGGCATGCAGCGGTTCACACCGGGCCCTCGCGCTTGCAGACTCAAGAACGCCCGAGCGCGGGCCGATATGGGGGCGCGGGGCGCGGGGCGCGCTTGCGCTCATCGTGTCAACAGGCCAAACCCATGCGCTTCAACGATCTCTCCGTCCGCGTCAAGTTGTGGACCATCCTCATCGGTTCCATGCTGGCGATCCTTGGCCTGGCCATCGGCATGCAGATCTACACCGCCAGTACCGCAGCCGATACGGCGCGAGTCGTGCAGTTCAACGAGGAGCGCATCGCACTCGCGCTGCGCTGGAAGGGCTTGACCGAGGCGACATCGATCCGGGTGCGCATGGCGTCGACGGTGGCCGACGATGCCATGTCGACCGAACTGATGGGGCAGGTCAAGGCCGGGATTGGCGCTGTCACCGAGATCAAGAAGCAGGTGGAGCATGGCCTGGCTTCCGCCGAGGACAAGGCGGAGTTCGCACGCATCTCCGAGGCGCGCGCCAAGGTGCTGGGCATCACCGCCGAGGTGCAGAAGCTGCGCGCCGGGGGCGACGTGGCCGCTGCACAGCGCATGGCCAAGGAACAGCTCACGCCCGCCGAGGGCAAGTACCTCGGCGCCCAGGAGGCCTTTGTCGAACTGCAGCGGCGCCAGCGCGATCAGGCGATGCACAACGGTGTGCAGTTGCGCGACCGCGCGCTGTGGCTGGGCGCGGCGGGGGCGCTGGCGGTCCTTGCCGTTGGCGTACTGCTCGCCTGGCGGGCGGTGCGCTCGATCACTGAGCCGCTCGCCCGCGCCGTCGCCGTGGCCGACGCAATCGCCGCCGGCGACCTGACGCAGGATGCACACGACCCGCGCCACGACGAGCTCGGCCAGTTGCTGCGTGCACTCGCGGCCATGGCGGCCAAGCTGCGCTCGGTGGTGGGCGAGGTGCGTTCGGGCGTGGAGTCGGTAACGTCGGCGGCCGGCGAGATCGCCAGCGGCAACCACGATCTGTCGGCCCGCACCGAGCAGACCGCATCCAACCTGCAACAGACCGCCGCGAGCATGGAAGAGCTCACGGCCACCGTGACGCAGAGCGCGGAGACCGCCGTCCAGGTCAATCAGCTCGT
Source organism: Rubrivivax sp. (assembly GCA_020851615.1). Classification (GTDB taxonomy): domain Bacteria; phylum Pseudomonadota; class Gammaproteobacteria; order Burkholderiales; family Burkholderiaceae_C; genus Rubrivivax. Next base: position 13,650 of record JADZCL010000112.1, on the reverse strand, counting down.
CGCGCAGGCCGCACAGGCCGCGCGGGACGGCAGTCGCGTGATGGGCCAGGTGGTGACGAGCATGGCGCAGATCACGACGTCCAGCCGCAAGATCGGCGACATCATCCAGGTCATCGACGGCATCGCCTTCCAGACCAACATCCTGGCGCTCAATGCCGCCGTGGAAGCGGCACGCGCCGGCGAGCAAGGGCGCGGCTTCGCGGTGGTGGCAGGCGAAGTGCGCAACCTGGCGCAGCGCTCGGCCGATGCGGCCAAGGAAATCAAGGGGCTGATCACCACCAGTGTGGAGAACGTCGAGACCGGGTCAGCCCAGGTGGCCGAAGCCGGGCAGACGATGGACGGCATCGTCAGCGGGGTCAAGCGCGTGAGCGACCTGATCGGCGAGATCACCGCCAGCAGCTCCGAGCAGCGCGACGGCATCAGCCAGGTCAATCAGGCCGTGGGTCATCTGGACCAGATGACGCAGCAGAACGCCGCCCTGGTCGAGCAGGCCAGCGCCGCGGCGACCTCGATGAACGAACAGGCACGGCGGCTGGCCGACGTGGTGGCGGTCTTCAACGTCGGCAACGACGCCCGGCCACGCACGGCTGCCGGCGCGGCCCCCGCCCCGGGCCTGCCGGCAGCGGCGGTGTCCGCCCCGCCCATTGCCCGGGCCCGGCCGAAACCCGCAACCCCGGCAGCACACTCACAGACCCGCCCGCGCGTGGTACCCCAGCGGCCCACCACCGTCGCACAGGCGCCTGCCGCTCCCGCCGCAGCCAAGCCGGTGGCCGTCGGCGGCGACGACGACTGGGCCAGCTTCTGAAGCCACGCACAAGGCATTGCCAACCGGCCGAAGCCGATTGCCACGCGCACTGCGCAGCAGCGTGTGCGTGCGGGCCCGGTCTTGCCTTCTGCCATCACCCCAGTCCTCTGCTGACGGTGCGGGGCAGTCCGCGCCGCAACAGGACGACGGACAGCCACACCAGGGCCACATTGCCCAGTGGCAGGACGGGCGAGAAGCCGAGCTCGAACTGCTCGGGCGCGAGGACGCGGAAGGGAATCAGGCGATCAAGGCTGGCCCAGGGAGACGCCGGAGGCAGGTAGTAGACCGGAGTGCGGTGACCTTGGAGCCGGCCCTCGCCCGCCAGGGCCTTGGCATGGGCGAGGTCCATGATGACGCGGTGCTCGATCAGGAACTCCTCGCCGGTCGAGACGACGCGCGCGCGCGGGCTTGCCGCCCGCGCCGGCGCAAAGCCCCAGGACAGCACCTCGGCCTGGTCGCGCTGGAAGCGGCTGCGGTTGATCTCGACCAGCAGCACGCCCAGGGTGGAGCTCAACAGGAACAGGCTCAGCGCACCGGCAACCAAGCCCGCCCCGATGAAGCCGGCATGGGCGCGCCCGACAGGAGGGGGGCGGGGCGCAGCGGCTGTGCTCTGGCCGGCCACGATTCAGTCTGGCATCGCGCAGCGGCGGGGCTCTTCAGCGCGGCAGCGGCGAGCCCAGTACCGGGAACAGCTTCACCAGTCCGTCGGCGAGGAGTTCGACCGCCATCGCCGCCAGGATCAGCCCCATGAGCCGCGTCATGACGTTGATGCCGGTGCGCCCAAGCACGCGCGCGATGCGCTCGGAGGCCGAGAAGGCGACGAAGGTCGTCGCCCCGATCACCACGCCGTAGCCCACGAGGACGGCATGCTCCCAGAACTGGTGCGTCTTCTGCGCGTAGATCACCACCGTGGAAATCGTCGCCGGGCCTGTGAGCAGCGGAATGGTCAGCGGCACGACGGCGATGCTGGCGCCGGCATCGGCCTTCTGGCGGCCCTCGTCGACGTCGTCGGGCCGGGTTTCGGCGGGCTTGGCGTTGAGCATGGCCAGCGAACTGATGAGCAGCAGCACGCCGCCGCCGACCTGGAAGGACGCCAGCGAGATGCTGAAGAACTCGAGGATCTGCAGCCCGGCCATCGCACTGACGGCAATCACCATGAAGGCGGCGAACGACGCCACGCGGATCGTGTGCCGGCGCTCGGCCGCACCGAAGCCCTGGGTGAAGTGGATGAAGAAGGGCACGGCACCGATCGGGTTGACGATCGCCAGCAGGGCCACGAGCGGTTTGAGCAGATCCACGGCTGCGATGGTAGAGGGGTAGAGCGCTTGCCGGCCTGCTCACTGCGCACGCAGCGCATCCACGCGGGCCAGGCAGCGGCGCCAGCGTTCGTCCACGCGTTTGGCAAACCACTCGGTGGTGAGCTTGCGCGTGATCTTCGGGCTGTGGAGTTCGATCTGCGGCAGCACGGCGCGCGGCAGCACGCGGCGCTGCAGCTGCTCGGCATAGGCGAAGGTGCGCCGGTAAAGCTCGCTGCCTGCAAAGTCAGCGCCCTCGCCCAGCGCCAGATCGCGGCGCGCAGCGGCCTCTTCCAGGGCCAGCCGCGGCGCGGCAATGAGGACGGCGCGCTCCGTCTCGCCCAGCGTCTTTGCGGCCGGGGGCGGCAGCAAGTCGCCATCGAGCGCCAGCGTCTGTCCCGTCACGATACCCAGCGCTTGCTGGAAGGCCGCGTTGCGGCTGGCCCAGCGCCCGGCATTGAAGTCGGCGAAGCGGTGGATCATCTGCGTGTAGGGCGCGCGATAATCCAGCAGGTGCGCCGTGCCGAAGTACAGGCCGCCGCGGCGGGTGAACACCTCGGCGCGCACCGAGTCGCGCAGGGCGTAGGGATAGGTCCGCTGCTGCACCTGAGCCTGCGCAAAGGCAATGCCGACCTGCATCGGCCCGCCGGTGCGCACCGGGTTGCGCGCGGCGAGGAAGCTGCGCCCAAGCGGTACGCGGTCGATGAAGTCCTCGTAGAGCTCGCTCAGCGCGCGCTCGGTGCGCACCGCCTCCAGGCGCTCTGCATAGCTGCGCCCGTCGCTCGAGGACAGCGCAAGCGCAGCCCGCACGGCCAGCAGCGGCACGCCAGCCTGCTCGGCGCGCCGATCGATCTCCTGGCGCGCGATCGCGGCCAGCCCCGGCACGACCGGGTCGGCCTGGTAACCCGTCTCCTGCTCCGTGACGGCCAGCACCGCGCACAGATGAGCCGGCGTCGAGGGCAGATCCAGGGACGCGAGCGCGGTGTGGATGTCGGCCGCCCAGCCGGGCTTGTCGCGCACGCGCTCGGGCAGCAGTTGCACGAGCAGCGCGCGCGCCTCGTCGGGCGGCAGGCCGCTCGCCTCGGGCATGGGCGGCGGTGCGGCGCAGGACGCCAGCAGCAGCGCCGCCAGCACCCAGGCGGCCATGCCTGCCGCGCGCCGGGTCACGGGCAGCGGCGCCGCGTGCCGGCCAGGCCCAGGGCGGATCGGCCCGGTCGTGCTCACCGCTGGCCGCTTCGCTATACGCGCTCGCGATAGGCGCGCACGTTGTCGCCACGGATGCGCCTTTCCTGCGTGCCCTTGACCTCGCGGATCTTGGTGTCGCTGCCGGTCACGGGCTTGGCCTGCACCGCCGTCTCGCGCTCGAAGGCGTGCGACTTGTCGGTGTTGCGGTAGTAGCGGTAGAGCGCCCAGTAGAGCGCAGTTGCACCCACTGGGCCCATCGCCAGCAACCAGAGGTCGTCGCCACTGCTCATGCTCAACCCCCCAGCAACCAGATCGCGATCGCTTCCAGGAACGTGCCGACGGTCAGCGCGGCCAGCAACAGCTTCCACTTCTGCACGGGCACGCTGCCCATGGTCTCGCCCGTGCGGCCGTTGACGGCGATGTAGTGCAGCATGCCACCGCCGCGGCCGGGCTCGTGATAGGAATAGAGCCACACGGGCAGGGCCATCGACACCCAGCGCGTGCCATGCACGGCAAGGCGCTCCTGCTCCCAGCGCACGCCGCGGTCGTAGCGGCGCACCGAATCCTCGAGCTGTGCCCGCGCGATCGACAGCAGCTGGTCCTCGATCTGCGGGCGCAACTGCTCGACGTCGCGGTCGCGCTTCTCGGAACTGAAGCCGGCCAGGTAGGAGGCATTCCACTGCACCGCATTCTTGGTGTCGAAGGGCAGGATGGTGTTGATGATGTTGTTGGTGTTGCTGCCCGTGTCGAGGTCGCCGCGCGCGGCGGAAGACTCGAGCGGCAGGTCGTCGACAGTGAAGTCCACATGCCGCTGCACCTGGTAGACATCGGCGTCGTAGTAGGTCTTCTGGTCCTTGCCCGAACCGCGCGTGTAGCTGCGCGTCTGCACTTCGCCGACCCCGACGACGTCGGCCCCCGCGCGGGCGTCGACGATCATGTAGGGCAGGTAGACGCCGACGACGTTCTCGGGCGTGAACTGCTCCTTGAAGGCCTTGAGCGCGAACAGGCTGCGCTTGCCGACGAACTGGCGGATGCGCGCCACCGCGTCGTCCTTGCGGATGTGAAAGGGCAGCAGCGCATCGGGTACGGCGCCGTTGGCGACCTGCTCGTTGATGCCGAAGACGTGGCGGCACCAGTGGCAGCGCGCGGTCATCGCCTGCTCGGTGTTGACCGCCACCTCGGCGCCGCAGCCGCTGCACTTGAAGCTTGCGATCAGCTCGGCATCGGCGTCGATCGCGCGCGCGCCCGAGGCGACCACCGTGCCGCGGAGCTGGTCGATGCCCTCGCCCAGCCCGAAGGCCTCCTCGACCCGCTGCGCGCTCCACTCGTGGCGGCAGTACAGGCAGATCAGCCGGTCGCTGCCGGGCCGCTGGCGGATCTCGGTCGCACCGCACTTCGGGCAGCGGTTGAGGCCGTCCTGCAGTGCCTTGTCGGCGGTGTCGATGGCCGCGGGGTCGGGGGCCTCGATCTCGGCACGCATGGCCGCCGGCAGTGTTGCCGGGTCGATGGGGAACTGGCCCGGCGGCGGCGGCACGTCACGCGGCGAACCCGGTCCGGCGGGCGGGGCAGGCGGCGGGGGCGGGTCGGCGCTGGACATCGGAGACTTCGATCACTCCACGGTATACGACCCGTGCACGGGCGGCCGCCGCGCGCTACAGCCCCAGCGCCTTGGCCTTGAGCGCGTCGTAGTCGGTCTGCGTGATCAGGCCCAGGTCGAGCATCTCCTTGGCCTTCTTCAGCCTGGCCACCGGGTCCTCGGCCGCTGCTGCGGGCGCGGCCGCCGGCGCCACGGGCTGCTGCAGCGCACCGATGCCCAGCGACCCGGTGGCGATGCCCAGGCCCATCACGCCTGCGGCCCCGCCGGTCTGGCCGGCCGCCTGGATCCCCGCAGCCACGCTGGCCTGCAGGTTGGCGTTGCCGCGTGTGCCGGTGAGCGAGTCGGCGCGCTGCACGGTCTTGAGCAGCTCGCGCGTGCTGGCGTCGTACTCGATGGCGATGATGGCCGTCTTGACGATCGCCAGGCCGCGCTCGGACTTCCACTGGTAGCCCTGCTCGACCGCGGCCGACAGGCTCTGCGCAAAGCCCAGCGAGTCCTGCTGGATGCGCGAGATGCGGTTGCCCTTGGCCGGGTCGTTCGTGTAGTGGCTGAAGGCCGGCGCCAGCGCCGAGACGACTTCGTTGAAGAGCTGGCTGGCCGCGGCGTTGTCGAGGTCGGCAAAGTCGAACACCATGCCCGGGCGCAGGTAGGCCGCGGGCACGAAGTTCTTCACGAACAGGATGGGGTCGACGATCTTGAGCGTGTAGCTGCCGCGCGTGACGGCGCCGACCTGGGTATTGAGGAAGCCGTCGTCCCAGTAGATCTCCGACTGGGTGCCGAAGCGGTTGTCGGGCAGCTCCTTGAGCGAGACGAAGAAGGCCAGTTGCTGCGCCGCGGGCTGACCGCCGAACTTGAAGCGCTCCCAGCTCTGGCGCACGAGCGAGTCGACGAGGCCGTCGCCGGCGAAGATGGACTTGGAGTTGATGTCGTCCGAGCGCCATTCATAGCCGCCGGGCTCGGCGGCAAAGCCGGTGATGCGGCCGTCCTGGAACAACAGCAGCCCGTAGCCCTCGGGCACGATGATCTTCGAGCCGTTGGTGATGATGTTGGACGAGGCCTGCGTGTTCGATCCGCGCCCGGCATTGCTGCCCTGCGGCACCGCCGCGAACAAGGCCGCCGTCGCCGGCAGACGCTCGGGCACCGTGTGGAAGTCGCGCCACTGATCGGCCAGCATGCCGCCCACCGAACCAACCACCGCCTGTACCAGACCCATGGTGTCTCCTTGCCGCTTGCCCCGGCCGGCGCGCCCGCGCAAGCCCGGCAAGGGGCGGATTCTGTACGAAGCGGCGACTCCGGTGTCGATCGACGCCACCGTCCCTCATGGCCCTTATGCTCGCGCGATGGTCCTCAACGTCGTCTGGGTCGGCTTCATCCTGATCGGCTTCGTGGTCGCCCTGGTGCGGCTGGCGCAGGGGGACCTGGCGATCTTCACGCGCGTGCTCACCGCCCTCTTCGACACCGCGCGCACGGGCTTTGACATCAGCCTCGGGCTGGTGGGCATCATGAGCCTGTGGCTGGGCATCATGCGGGTGGGCGAGCAGGCGGGCATGATCCGGCTCTTCGCGCGGGTGATGGCGCCGCTGTTCACGCGGCTGTTCCCCGACATCCCGCGCGGCCACGCCGCCGGCGGCAGCATCGTGATGAACTTCAGCGCCAACATGCTGGGGCTGGACAACGCGGCCACGCCGCTCGGGCTCAAGGCCATGCGCGAACTGCAGGAGATCAACCCCACCAAGGAGATCGCCAGCAACCCGATGATCATGTTCCTGGTGCTCAACACCGCGGGCATCACGCTGATCCCGACCTCGGTGATCGCAATGCGCCAGAGCATCGCCATCGAGCAGGGGCTCACCAGCGGCTTCAACGCCGCCGACATCTTCCTGCCCACACTGATCGGCACCTTCATCAGCTTCACCGCCGGCCTGGTCGCGGTGGCCTGGGCCCAGCGCATCCGCCTGTTGCAGTGGCCCATCGTGGCCTTCCTTGGTGGCTTCAGCCTGCTGCTGGCGTTGCTGGCGCTGGCGCTGCGCGGCCTGCCGCCCAAGGAGATGGCTGACATGGTGGGCCTGGTGGGCAGCGCGGTGATCCTGGGCATCATCGTGCTCTTCGTGGCCGCCGGCGCCCTGCAACGCATCAACGTCTACGACGCCTTCGTCGACGGCGCCAAGGAAGGCTTCCAGGTCGCGGTGACCATCATCCCCTACCTGATCGCGATCCTGGCGGCGATCGCCGTCTTTCGCAGTACCGGCTGCATGGACGTGGTGATGGCCGGCATCGCCGCAGCCGTGGCGGCACTGGGCCTGAACACCGACTTCGTGCCCGCGCTGCCCGTGGGACTGATGAAGACGCTCTCGGGCAGCGGCGCGCGCGGGTTGATGATCGACGTGATGAAGACCTACGGCGTGGAGAGCTTCCAGGGCCGCCTGGCCGCCATCATCCAGGGCTCGACCGAGACGACTTTCTACGTACTGGCGGTCTACTTCGGCAGCGTCAACATCAAGAACACGCGCTATGCGCTGTCGTGCGGACTGTTCGCCGACCTCGTTGGCCTGGTCGGCGCGATCCTCGTCGGCTACGCCTTCTATCACGCGTCGTGACTGCGCTTTGCACATCTTCACACGGCGCTTGCCAACGCCGCGGGTGCATGGCACGTTGTGCCCCCATGCTGCCTGCACCTGCCCGCCACCTGCCGGCCTGGCTGGCGCTCACGCTCGCGACCGCGCTGCTGGCAGGCTGTGTGGTGGCACCCCCGCGCCACGCGTCGCGCCCGGGCCCACCTGCGCCGGTCAGCGCCCCGCCGATGTTCTTCTACCCCGAGCGTGGCCAATCCGCAGAACGCCAGGATCGTGACCGCTACGAGTGCTACCGGCTGGCGGTGCGCGACAGCGGCACCGACCCGGGCATGACGCCCCTCACCCGACCCTGGACACCGCCCCCGCCGCAGGCGCGTCGTGACGGCGCCGACGTGGTCGGGGGTGCGGCCGCCGGGGCCATCCTGGGGGCGGCAGTGTCGAGCCCGCGCCAGGCCGGGCCAAACGCCGTCATCGGCGCCGTCTTCGGCGCCCTGCTGGGTGCCGCCGTGCAGGAGTCGCGCGCGCAGGCGGCGGAGGCCGCCGCTGCCGAACATGCCGCGGCCAGCGCCCGTCCACGCCAGCCACTGGCCGACTTCCATCGCGCGATGCGTGCCTGCATGCAGGCGCGCGGCTACACCGTGGGGTGACCACCATGCCGATCCACCTGCCCGCCGTCCGCACGCTGCTGCTGGCCTGTTCGCTTGCGGTGTGCGCAACGGCCAGCCCGGCCGCACCCGATGAGCGCGGCATGCGTCCCGATCGGCCCGGCCACCCCGAGCAGACACGCCCCGGCCCGCGCCCGGGCGGGCCCGAGCGTCACATCGAGCGCCGCGACCCGCGGGAGGGCTGGCGCGCCGAAAGTCGCCGCGACGACCGCTGGTTCGACGGCGCCTACGGCCACAACCACCGCTACCCGCCACCCGGGCGCGTCGTCGTGCTGCCGCCCAGACCACCGCCTGCGGTGTGGTGGGGTGGCGTGAGCTACCGGTTCTGGGACGGCATCTGGGCCACACCGGGTGCCCGCGGCTGGGTCACGGTGCGCCCGCCCATCGGCATCGTCGTCGATCTGCTGCCGGACTGGCGGACCGCAATCGTGATCGGCGGCTTGTCCTACTGGTACGTCAACGGGGTCTACTACCGCAAGTACAGCGGCGGCGGCTACGAGGTCGTCGCGCCGCCCGTGGCACCGGCCGACGCCGCGCCACCGGAGCGCAGCTTCGTCTACCCACGCCAGGGCCAGAGCGCCGAGCAGCAGGCCAATGACGAGTACGAATGCCACCGCTGGGCCGCCACGCAGTCGGGCTTCGATCCAAGCGGTGTCGCCACCGGCCAGACGCAGACCGTCTCCACCACCGGCCGCAGCGACTACCAGCGCGCACGCACGGCCTGCCTGGAAGGCCGCGGCTACACCGTGCGCTGAACCCCGCACGGCAGGCGCTGGCGGCGGCCGGCGTCGTCGATGCGATCGAGTTTGCGGTACCGATCATCGAGCGCATGGTCGACCAGGCCGCGCAGCCGATGACGCGTCTGGCCCCCGCCCACTGGCTGCGGCGCGATGGACGCAGCCGCTGCATCGCGCGTGGCTCACACGCGACGGCCAGGGATTTCCTGACCGATGTTTCAAGTTTGATCGGAGGGCCAAGAGGCGACATGCTGGAACAATCGGCACCTGAGACCTCCTGCTTCCTGTCGATCCGCACGCACATGGCCCAGCACCGCGACCGCCCACCCGTCCTCCGTGTCCTGGTGTTGTTGCTGGCGCTGGTCAGCACGGCACTGGCGCTGGCCGCGCTCTCACCCGCGCAGCCTGAGGCCACGGTCGGCGCACCGGCAACTCCTGTCGTCGCCCCAGGTACGGCCAGCAACGACGGCCAGTAGGCCGCAAGGTGCGCCGCACACGCGCGGCAGCCGCGCCTTCAGGGCGGTGACTGCACGCGCTCCCGTTGCGCCAGCACCCGCGCGATGCGCGCCGCCAGCCACAAGCCGACCAGCGAACCCGCGCCGGTCGCCGCCCAGGTCATCGACCAGCCCCCGCTGCGCTCGGCGACCCAGGCCACGATAGGCGGGCCGCTGAACTGACCCAGCGACGACCACTGCTGCATCCAGCCGACCGTGGACGACAGCGTGTGCTCACCGGGTGCGACCTGCACGACGAGTGCGAACAAGGTGCCTGGGATGACCCCGCCCACCATCGAGAACACCAGCACCGCCGCGTAGCGCAGGGCTGCGGGCTGGCCGAACTCGGCGAAGGCCAGCACGCAGGCCAGCGCCATGGTCACGAAGCCGATCGCTAGCAGGCGCGGCGCCGGCCAGCCGTGGTGCAGCAGCCAGCCCGAGCTGACGTTGCCGACGATGTTGACTGCCGCGGCCACCGCCGTCAGTACACCGCCCAGGGCCGGTGCGATACCTGCGTCACGGTAGATCGTCGGCAGGAAACCCACCACGCCCAGCCACTGGCTGGAATAGCAGGCAAAGCTGAGCGCCAGCAGCCAGGGCCCTGGCGCGGCCAGCGTGTGGCGCAGGCGTTGCAACCAGGGCAGCGCCGTGGCCGGCCGCGGCCCCTGGGTGTCACCGGGCACCGCACGCATGACCAGCAGCGCTACGGTCACGGTCAGCGCAGCGAGCAGCCACCACCAGGCGCGCCAGCCCAGGGCCTGGATGGCCAGCGGCCCCAGCAGCAAGGCGCTGGCTGCACCCAGCGGCATGTACGCGCCCCAGATGCCCATCACGCGTGCCAGCCGCGCCGGGGGCACGAGCTGGCGCAGCAGCCCGGGCGCGGGCAGCACGGTGAGCAGGAAGCCCATGCTCTCGACCGCGCGCAAGGCCATCAGCATCGGCACTTCGCGGGCCATGCCGCCCAGCGCACTCGCCAGCGCCAGCACGACAAGACCGGTCAGCATGCTGCGGCGCAGTCCGAAGCCATCGGCAAGCACGCCGAAGGCCAGCCCCGCGGTCATGCCCGCCAGTTGCACCAGCGAGAGCAGGAAGCCCGCCTCGACCAGCGTCACCCCCAGCGCCTGCTGCAGCACCGGGATCGCCGGGGGCAGCTTGCCCAGGTGCAGCGCGGCACACACTCCGGCGCCAACGATGATCAGCGCCGCACGCGCGCGCTCGGGCGGCGCGGAACGGGCCTTTGCGCTCACGGCGTGGACGGGTGCACGGTCATCCGCCCTTCTGTGCCGGCTTGCCGGGCACCGTCAGGGCCAGCGCCCACAGGCGCGCAAGCAGGGCCAGCTGCGGCGGCTCGGTGACGGCCTGCAAGGCGGCGATCGCCTCGCTGGCCTTGCCCGCAGCGGCCAGCGCCTGCCCGTACTCCAGCCGCGCCTGCGCCAGGTCAGGCAGTGGGCCACCGAGCGCGGCCTTCATCAGCACCAGCCCCGGCTCGAACTGGCCTATGGAGACCAGGGCCGCGCCGGTGTTGAAGGTGTTGGCCGCAGCGCGCGCATCGCCGATGGACGGGGGCCGCGTCGCTGCGGCCAGCAGGCTCTGGCGGTCGTCCGCCGCCTGCTTGCCGACACTGGCACGCAGGCGCTCCTGCTGCGGGGCCCCCGCACCCTTGCCGAGCCGGCCGCTGGCGAAGCCGGCCTCCAGCACCGTCTGCGCTTCGGCCGGCAAGCCGGCCTTGGCGGCCAGCTCGGCCAGGACCAGATAGTCGTCGGCCTCGTCCATCATCGCCAGGCGCAGGCGCAGGCGGTAGACGTCGATGTCCCATCGCGGCTGCCAGCCGTCCTGCCGCTGCACCCGCGACAGCAGATCGGGCCAGTATTCCTGCCGCCCGTACTCGCGCAGCAATTGCTCGGCCAGCCGGACGTAGTTGGCCTCGTCCTTGCTCTGCCCGTAGGCCGAGGCGAGCAGACGCAGATCCTCCTGCCCCAGCTTGCCATCGCGCTGCTGCTGCTCCTGCAGCAGGCGGATGGTCTGTGCGTAGTCGTTCTGCAGATAGGTGGCACGCACCAGCACCGCCTGCACCGGCACCGACTTGCTGCCCGCAGCCAGCGCCTTGCGCGCGGCGGCGGCTGCGGCGGGGTAGGCCTTGAGGCTGAACTGCGCGCGCGCCAGGGCTTCCTCGCACTGCAGCGCATCGGCCGCGCTTTGCGCGCCCGCAGCCAGCGCGGCCTGCAGCGACTGCACTGCGGCCGCGTACTGCTCGAGCTGCATCTCGATCAGGCCGCGCACGCGGTGCATCACCGTGGCTTCGGGCGGCTGCAGGTTCTGCAGCGTGGCTTGTGCCTTCTCGAGCGTGGCCTTGGCCTCGGCGGCCTTGCCGGTACGAAAGAGGTCGATGGCCTGGTTCAGCGCTGCGCCGACCTCGGCCCGCACCGCAAACGCAGGGGCCGACGCCGCCGAGGCTGCCGGCGCCGCGGCCGCCGGCGCCGCGGCCGCCTGCGCGAACGCCACCGGGCTGGCCAGGATCAGGACAGTGGCCAGGGCGGTGCGCGCAGCAAGGGCGGATCGATTCATGGTGGCTCCGGGTCGGATGGGCAGCACCGGCGCCACGGCAAGCCATGCAAGACCGGCGCAATGCTCAGGGGACAAAGGCGCGCGATGCTACCCGAGCCGATCTCGCGTCCGTCAGCCCGGCGTGTCTGTTGCAACCGCAAGCCTCTTGAAACCGCGCGGAGCGACCCTATAATTGTTTTGCTAGCACTCGCCAGGCATGAGTGCTAACGATGCCAGCCGCGGCCTGGCTGCGGCCATCGTAACGCGTGAATGGGTGCTCACTTTCCGCGCACCCGCCAATTTGACCTGAATCCACAGGAGATGTTGATGAAGCTTCGTCCGTTGCACGATCGCGTGATCGTCAAGCGCCTCGAGAACGAAACCAAGACGGCCTCGGGCATCGTGATCCCCGACAACGCCGCCGAGAAGCCCGACCAGGGCGAGGTCCTGGCCGTGGGCCCCGGCAAGCGCAACGACAAGGGGGACTTCGTCGCCCTGAACATCAAGGTCGGCGACCGCGTGCTGTTTGGCAAGTACAGCGGCCAGACCGTGAAGGTCGACGGCGACGAACTGCTCGTGATGCGCGAAGAAGACCTCTTCGCAGTCGTCGAGAAGTAATCGACGGCACCGGCCGTGGTTGCGGCAGTGGCCGTGGCTGCGCGCCCCCTCACCCAATCCCTTTCGTAGATTTCGGAGATACACAACATGGCTGCCAAAGACGTCGTCTTCGGTTCCGACGCCCGCGCCCGCATGGTCGAGGGCGTGAACATCCTGGCCAACGCGGTCAAGGTCACCCTGGGCCCCAAGGGCCGCAATGTCGTTCTCGAGCGCTCCTTCGGCGCCCCCACCGTCACCAAGGACGGCGTGTCGGTCGCCAAGGAAGTCGAGCTCAAGGACAAGCTGCAGAACATGGGCGCGCAGATGGTCAAGGAAGTCGCTTCCAAGACCAGCGACAACGCCGGTGACGGCACCACCACCGCCACCGTGCTGGCGCAGTCCATCGTGCGGGAAGGCATGAAGTTCGTCGCCGCCGGCATGAACCCGATGGACTTGAAGCGCGGCATCGACAAGGCCGTCGCCGGTCTGGTCGAGGAGCTGAAGAAGGCCAGCAAGCCGACCACGACGAGCAAGGAGATCGGCCAGGTCGGCTCGATCTCGGCCAACAGCGACGAGTCGATCGGCAAGATCATCGCCGACGCGATGGACAAGGTCGGCAAGGAAGGCGTCATCACCGTCGAGGACGGCAAGAGCCTGAACAACGAGCTGGACGTCGTCGAGGGCATGCAGTTCGACCGCGGCTACCTCTCGCCCTACTTCATCAACAGCCCCGAGAAGCAGGTCGCGATCCTCGACAACCCCTACGTGCTGCTGCACGACAAGAAGATCAGCAACATCCGCGAGCTGCTGCCCGCGCTGGAGGCGGTGGCCAAGAGCGGCCGTCCGCTGCTGATCATCGCCGAGGAAGTCGAAGGCGAGGCGCTGGCCACGCTGGTGGTCAACACCATCCGCGGCATCCTGAAGGTCGTCGCCGTCAAGGCGCCGGGCTTCGGTGACCGTCGCAAGGCCATGCTGGAAGACATCGCCATCCTCACCGGCGGCAAGGTGATCGCCGAGGAAGTCGGCCTCACGCTCGAGAAGATCACGCTCGCCGACCTCGGCCAGGCCAAGCGCGTCGAAGTCGCCAAGGAGAACACCACCCTCATCGACGGCGCCGGCAAGGCCGCCGACATCGAGGCGCGCGTCAAGCAGATCCGC
>JADZCL010000111.1 GCA_020851615.1 Rubrivivax sp. | reverse complement strand
TTGCATCGGTGATGGCGATGCCCCCCAGCGAGTCGAAGGCAATGGCTGCGATGCGCAGGTCGGCCTGCACCTGCTTGAACGGGGTGATGTCGACCGACACCACCACGTGCCCGCGCGTGGCGCCTTCGTCGTCGTGCAGCGGCTGGATGTCGATGTCCAGCCAGACCTCGAGTCCGTCCGCGGCACGGTGGCGGATCTGCAGGCGGCCGCCGCCGGGTGCGCTGTGCAGCGAGCGCTGCAGGTGGGCCGTGGCGTCGATGTCCCCGTCGGCGGGCTGCAGCACGCTCAGCGCGTCGCGGCCCACCGCGTCGGCCGGCGCAATGCCGGTGATGCGGGTGAAGGCCTGGTTGGCCCAGGCGACACAGCGCTGCTCGTCGATCAACAGCACCGCGTTGGTCGTGCGCTCGGCCACCAGCGCCAGGCGCTGCAGTTCGACGGCCTGCGTGGCCAGGCGCCGGTACTGGCGCCGGATCGAGCGCACCGCCGGCTCCACGGCCACCAGGGCCAGCAGCGACAACAGCGCGATGTTCAGGACGCCCCACAGCTGCATCTGCCGCACGCGCGCGGCATGACTGCGTGCGGCCGTGGCGTGCATGGCATCCAGCAGGGCCTGGACGTGGGAGAGCGCCACGTCGGCGTGCGTGCCCACGGCGCTCCCGATGCCCTCGTCGACTCCGCCAGCAAGAGGCCCGGCCTGCGCGACGGCCGCGGCCAGTGTGCGGACCGCCGCTGCCATGTCTGCACGACTGGCCGACCAGTCCTGCCACGCCAGCCTGACCTCGGCGTGCGCCGGGTTCTCCAGCAGGTCCTGCGCGCGCAGGAGCTCGCGCAGCCGTTGGGCCTGCATGTCGGACTGCGCCAGGGTGGCCAGCAGTTCGCGCGCAGAAGCGCCGTTGGCCCGCGTGGGCGCTTGGGCCAGCCGTGCGATGCGCTGGCTGAGCCAGCGCTGTGTCGCTGCCAGTTCGATGGCGTCATTCTCGAGGCGCCGGCTCTCTTCAGTCTGGCGCGCCAGCCAGTTCTGGAGGAAGAAATTGCAGCACAGCGCAGCCAGCACGCCGTAGAGCGTCAGGCGCACGCGGCGGTAGTTGCGTGTGCCTTCGCGCACGACCGACTCGACCGACTGTGGCCGGGTCGATTCGAAGACGACGGTGCCGCGCCGGCGCAGCACGCGGCAGGCCAGCAGCAGCACGAGCGTGGCGAGTGCGGCCGCCAGAGCCCACCGAGCCGGCGCCATGGCGCCGGCCCCGAGCACCAGCGGCAGCGCCAGTGCCAGCGTGAGCGTGAGCGTGAGCGTGACCGCCGCAAGCGCGCGCAGGCGCCGGCCGCTGCAGGCCTGCGACAGCACCAGCCGCAGCGGCGTGGGGCGAGGCGGCACACCGTTCATCGCATGGGCAGGCTCAATGCGACGCCACGGTGGTGAGCTTGAAGACGGCGACCGCGTCGACGAGCTGCTGTGCCTGCAGACGCAGGCTCTCGGCGGCGGCGGCACTCTCCTCCACCAGCGCCGCGTTCTGCTGCGTGGCGCGATCCATCTCGCCGACCGCGGTGACGACCTGGCTCACGCCCGCGCTCTGCTCGACGCTGGCATGGCTGATCTCGCCCATGATGTCGGTCACGCGGCCGATCGCCGACACCACCTGCTCCATCGTCGTGCCCGCCTGGTCGACCAGGCTCGAGCCCTGCTCGACCTGGGTGACGCTGGCGGTGATCAGCGTCGAGATCTCCTTGGCCGCGTCGGAACTGCGCTGCGCCAGGCTGCGCACCTCGCCGGCGACGACCGCAAAGCCGCGTCCCTGCTCGCCTGCACGCGCGGCCTCGACGGCGGCGTTGAGGGCGAGGATGTTGGTCTGGAAGGCTATGCCGTCGATGACGCCGATGATGTCGGCAATGCGGCGGCTGCTTTCGTTGATGCCTTTCATCGTGCCCACGACCTGCGCCACGACGGCGCCGCCGGCCGCGGCGATCGTCGATGCGCCCTGGGCGAGTTGATTGGCCTGACGCGCGTTGTCGGCGTTGTGCTTGACGGTTGCCCCGAGCTGCTCCATCGACGCGGCGGTTTCCTCGAGCGCGCTGGCCTGCTCCTCGGTGCGCTGGCTGAGGTCGTGATTGCCCTGCGCGATCTGGGTGCTCGCCATCGCCACGGACTCGGCGTTGCCGCGCACGCTGCCGACGACGTCGACCAGGCCTTGCTTCATGTGCGCCAGCGCGCGCAGCAGGTCGCCGACCTCGTCGCGGCTGGCGGCCTGCACACCCACCGTCAGGTCGCCGCCGGCCACGGCCTGCGCCATGCGCAGGGCCTGCGCCATCGACGCCGTAGTGCTGCGGCTGATGGTCCACATCACCCACAGCGCCAGCAGCGCCAGCGCGCCACAGGCGGCAAGGACGGTGAACATGCGGCTGCGGGCGCGTGCGAGATCGCGCTCGAGGTTGAGCGCCAGGGTTTCGCTGGCCGCCTCGACGAGCTTGAACTGGCCTTCGATCGCCTGCGTGACGATCTCGTAGTACTGCGCGGGCGCGAAGGCCAGCGTCTGGGCGCGCACGATGTGCTCGTCGACGACCTGCTGGCCCTCGCGTGCGGCCTGGGCGGCCGCCTCGATGGCCGGACCGATACGCGCACGGGCGCCGGCGTCGTCCTGCATCGCGAGCTCCAGATCCTGGCGTGCGTCGCCGAGAATGGCCGACACACCGACGCCGAGCTGCGCAATGCGCACCCGGTCCTCGGCGCTGGCGCGGCCCTGCGACAGCAGCCCCACGCCCAGCCCGCGAGCCTGGCTGAAGAGCTCGGTCAGCCGAGGCAGTTCCCCCAGGACCGCGGCCTGCAGGAAGTAGGTTGCCGGGTCCGGCGCCAGCACGAGCGTCGAGGTGTGGGTGATGTCCTTCAACAGCTGCAGCTGCCGGCTGATCAGGCTGGTATGGCGTTCCAGGCTCTGCGCGGCATCCACCGTGTGGTTCTCCACGGCATCGGCCAGCGCCTGCCAGTCCTGCTTGAGCTGGCCGGCCGCCGCGTTCAGCGCGCTGTCACCCAATGCGGCAACGGCTTCTGTCATACGTGTGACGATGCGGTCGGTCTCGGCTCGCGCTGCACGCCGGGTGCCCGTCGCCTTGCCGTCGCCGCCGAGTTCGACCGCCGACAGGCCGCGATGCTGCTGCGTCACGTGTATCCATTGCGCTGCCGCCCGCGCCGGCGGCAGGCCGCCGAGCTGGGCGCGCGCCTGTGCCACCTCGTCCAGGCTGTCGAGCAGGATCAGGCTGGTCGGCAAGGCCAGCATGAACGCGGCGATGACGGCCAACAGCAGGAACTTCCGCCGCAGGGGCAGATTGGCGATGAATTGCTGCACGCGTGTCTCCTTGTCGGGGCGGTCGAGCCAGGCGGCCTCTGTCGAGCAGATGGCCGGGCAGACCGTGCCGGCACGACGCATCACAGCCGCTACTTGTGAATCATCATATATCGAACGGTATACATTGCAGAATCTCTTGCATCACGACGAACCCGAGTTCCTCTGACGTTTGCGGGGCGGCCCGAAGTCGCGCGGGCGATACTGGGCCCGCCATGCCCACGCACACCCCCACCCTTGCCGTCGCCGGCACCGTGGCGACCCTTGCGCTGCAGCGTCCGCTGCAGGCCAACCGCCTGGAGCCGCAGGACCTGCATGCGCTGGCGGCGCACCTGGCCGCGGTCGACGCCGACCCCGCCGTGCGCGTGCTGCTCCTGCGTGCGCAGGGGCGCCACTTCTGCAGCGGCTTCGACGTCGGCCAGGTGGACGCCGCGCACGTGGCCGCCTTCGAGGCCGTGGTCGAGCGCGTGCACGCCGCGCGGCCGGTGACGATCGTGGTGTTGCAGGGTGGGGTCTACGGCGGGGCGACCGATCTGGCGCTGGCCTGTGACTTTCGCATCGGTTCCCCGGCGACCGCGCTGGCCATGCCGGCGGCGCGTCTGGGCCTGCACTTCTACCGCAGCGGGCTGGAGCGCTACGTCACCCGGCTGGGTGTGGATGCGGCCAAGCGCCTCTTCCTCACCGCCGAGCGCATCGATGCCGCCGAGATGAAGGCCATCGGCTTCCTCACGCACCTCGTGCCGGCGGCTGAACTCGACGCGTGTGCCGCGGCCGTGGCGGCGCAGGTGTGCGCGCTGGCGCCCCTGGCGGTGCAAGGCATGAAACGCCACCTGGACCGCATCGCCAGCGGGCGGCTCGATGGGCAGGCGCTGGCGCGCGACTTTGCGGCTTGCCTCGGGTCGGCGGATCTGCAGGAGGGTCTTGCCGCGTTCGCCCAGAAGCGCACGCCGCGCTTCGAAGGGCGCTGAGCGCGGGGCTCGCGTTGCGTCCCGGATCGAGGTAGACTTTAAACAGGCATTGCAAATGCCTGTTTGAATGGAGACCTCCCGATGATGGTCCGAGCCGGTGTCTCGCGCTGGACGATGGCGCACTTCGGACTCGCCCTGGCGGCCCTGCTGCTGGCGCAGCTGCTGTTGTTGCTGGGCGTTGCGGATCTGCAGGCGGGTGTCTTTGCGCCGGCGACGCTCATTGCCGTGCACCTTGTCACCATCGGCTGGCTGAGCCTGTTGATGCTGGGTGCGCTCTATCAATTTGCGCCCGTCATCACCAACACCCGACTGCACAGCCAGCAGCTGCCGCTCGTGGCGATGGTTGCGATCGTGGCGGGGCTTGGCGCGATGCTGCTGGGCTTCCTGGCGCTGGGCGGTGCCGCGGCACTCGCGCTCGCCTGGCTGCCGCTGGGCGGAGCGCTGGTGCTGATCGGCTTCGCACTCGGTGCCGCCAACCTCTGGATCACGCTGTGGCGGGCACGGCCCCTGCCGATGGCGGCGGTCTTCGTCGTCTGGAGCCTGGGCTTCCTGCTGTTGACGGGCTTGATCGGCCTTGGCTTTGCGCTGCACTTCGCGCTGCCCCGAACCCCGGCCTTTCTGGGCCGGCTGACCGCCGCGGGACTGGGCCTGCACCTGGCTGCGGGCCTGGGCGGCTGGTTCACGCTGACCGTGATGGGGGTGAGCTACCGCCTGTTGACGATGTTCATGCTGGCCCCGGACGAGCCGCGCCGCACGACGCGGGCTGCGCTGGTCCTCACCGTCGGCGGGCTCGTGCTGCTGATCGGGGTCGAGACCGTCCGCGTCTTCGCCGGGGCAAGCGCGCTTGCCGGGCTGGCGCTGGCGGCCGGCCTGGTCACGCTGGGCGTGGCGTGCTACCTGTACGACATCGTGCGCTTCTTCCGAACACGCGCGCGGCGGCATCTGGAACTCAACAGCATCACGGCCGGGGTGGCGCTGGCCTTGTTCGCACTGGCCGTTGTGGGTGGCCTGCTGGCGGCGGCATTGGGCGTGCTCGATCACATCGCCGTGGCGGTCGTCTACCTGCTCGTCTTTGGCGGACTGACAGGCCTGGGCCTGAGCCAGCTCTACAAGATCGTTCCCTTCCTGACATGGCTGGAGAAGTTCGGTGCCCGCCTCGGCAAGGGGCCGGTGCTGCGTGTGCAGGATCTGGTGGACGAGCGCCGGGCAAGGCCGTGGTTCGCCCTGTACTTCGGCGCCGTCGTGCTCGCCAGCGGCTGCCTGGTGCTGGGGCTGGAGGCCTGGTTGCGGGCCGCGGTCGGTCTGCAACTCGTGGCCACGCTGCTGATCGGCGGCGAGCTCTGGCGATCCCGCCACCCCGATCCCAATCTCCAGCTCAAGCCGCTGCGGATGCCCGGCGCACCAGGCGTGGCGGGCGCACTCGATCGATCCCCAGCAGCCCCAAGGAGCACGTCATGAACATTTCACCGCGCACGCTGGACGTGCGACCCATCCTGCAGGCCGGCGGCGAGCCTCTCGAGCAGATCATGCAGGCGACAGCCGCGCTGGACGAAGGGCAGGCGCTGCGGCTGCTGTCGCCGTTCAACCCAGTGCCGCTATACGCCGTGATGGAGCGCCGCGGCTTCACGCACCAGGAGAAGCAGATCGACGGCGGCGCGTGGGAGATCATCCTCACCCCGGGCGTGCCCGTGGCCGGCGCCGCCGCTGCCGCACCCGCGGCCGGCGACACCACGGCCTGGCCAGCGCCAAGCCGCAGCGTCGACCTGCGCACCCTGCCGCCGCCGGAGCCGCTCGTGCTCACCTTCGAGGCGCTGGAGGAACTCGAGGTCGGCCAGGTGCTGGCGGCCCGCTACGACCGCGAGCCCTTGCTGCTGTATCCGGAGCTCGATGAGCGCGGCCACCCCTATCGCGTCGACAAGCGCAGCGCGAGCGACTACCACGTGCAGATTCGCCGTGCCGCACGGCCGAAGGACCCGGTATGAGCAGCGCACCCCGGGACGATCTGCTCGAGGCGTTGAAGGACGTCTTCGACCCCGAGCTCGGCTACAACATCGTCGACCTCGGCCTGGTCTACGGCGTCGACATCGACGGCAGCACGGCCAAGGTCACCATGACGCTGACGACACCCGGCTGCCCGGCCTCGGACGTGATCCAGGGCGGTGTCGAGCAGCGCCTGCTTGACGTGGCCGGCATCGGCCGCGTCGACATCGACCTGGTCTGGGAGCCCGCCTGGGGCCCGCACGCGATGAGCCCGCAGGCCAAGCAACACTTCGGCGTGCAGGGGTGAGCGGCGATGGAAGCCCCCGACACCCTGTCTGCGCTCAACCGCTTCTTCGTGCAGGCCCTGCTGCGCATCGGTGACGCCGGCGACATCGACGGCGCGTGCCGCCTGGCGGCGCAGGGTTGGTTGTTGCTGCGCGACGAGCACCCGCGTGAAGCCGAGCGCCTGAACGGTGCCATGCACAACCTCACCAACCCGCGCCGGCGGCAAACCCTTCCCCCCACGCCCGTAAAGGAGCAACCCGATGAGCGACGCTGAAAACCTTGACGTCCGGCAACTGGTTCCGATGCAACGCCACAGCACCATCTTCGGCAAGTGGCGCGCGCTGTCACCCGGCCAGAGCTTCGTGCTCATCAACGACCACGACCCCAAGCCGCTGTACTACCAGTTCGATGCCGAACACAGCGGCCGGTTCAGCTGGGACTACCTGGAGTCCGGCCCGGCCGTCTGGCGCGTGAAGATCGGCAAGACTTGAAGCCGCGCGCGCGCCGTGCACGCGGCCCCGTTCAGTGCAGGCGCGTGATCCGCGGCAGCAGCGGCAGCGGGTTGGGCCGCGCCGCGAGATAAGCCTCCAGCGCCTCGATGTCCTGCATGCCGGTGTGGCGCTCGCTGCCCTGGCGCAGGGCGCGGAAATGGTCGCCGCCATCGGCCATGAAGCTGTTGACGGTGACGCGCACCCGGCTGTCGTCGGCGATGGCGCTGCCATGCAGGCGCAGGCTGCCGGCCAGCACGCGCTGCCCGCGCGGGCGGCTGGCGTCCCAGGTGTAGGTGAAGCCGCTGCTGACCTGCAGCACACGGCCCGCGGCCAGCGGCTGGCCGTGCCACTGCTGCTCGAGCAACTCGATGATCTGGGCGCCGCTCAGGGTCATGGTCACCAACGCGTTGCCGAAGGGCTGGGCGGCGAACAGCTCCTCAAAGCTCAGCCAGCCGTCGGCCGGACGCGGCAGTGAGGCGCGAATGCCGCCCGGGTTCATGAACGCCACCTGGGCCCCGGCGCTGCGCGTGGCCTCGAGCTGCGCGTCGGCGATCACCTGCCCGAGCGGGGACTCGCCGGCGGCGTTGGCCTCGCGCGACAGGGCGCCCGCCAGCCGCGCCACGCGCCGTTGCGCCAAGGGTTGCGCCAGGCGCTCGTAGGCCTCGATCAGCGCCGACTGCGCCGGGTCCCTGGCGTAGCGCGAGGCATCGACGACGTGGTTGCGGGCCTGCGCCTGCACGACGCGGCCCCGTGCGGGGTCGAGCTCCAGGTCGATCTCCGTCAGCAGCCGGCCATGGCTGCCCGCACTGGTGACCAGCCGGCCATCGATGCGGCAGTTGTAGGCGCGGTGCGTGTGGCCGGTGACCACGACTGCGACGGCCTGGTCCAGCCGCGGCACGAGCTTGATGATGGGGCCGTCGACGTCGGTGCAGCCGTCGGGCTCGACCCGCGGTCCCTCGGCGGGGAAGCCGCCCTGATGCAGCAGCACGACAAAGGCCGCAACGCCTTGTGCGCGCAGGCGGGCGACCTCCGCGTTGATCGTCTGCGCCTCGTCACTAAAGGCCAGACCGCGCACGCCGCGGGCCGCGACCATGCTGGGGGTGCTCTTCAGGGTCAGGCCGATGAAGGCCACCGCAACGCCGGCAAAGCGCTCGACATGCGTGGCCGGCAGCAGCGGCTGGCCGCTGCGCGTGTCGCGTGTGCCCGCGGCCAGGTACTGGAAACCGGCGCCGCCAAAGGCCTGGGGCCCGCGGCAGCCGTCGGCGGCGCAGCCACCCCGCTGCAGGCGCAGCAACTCGGCGCTGCCGCGGTCGAACTCGTGGTTGCCGACGGCGCTGACGCGCAGCCCCATGCGGGAGAGCGACTCGATCGTCGGCTCATCGTGGAACAGGGCCGAGAGCAGCGGGGACGCCCCCACCAGATCGCCCGCCGCCACGAAGACGTGCAGCGGGTTCTTCGCCTGCAACTCGGCAATCAGCGTGGCCAGATGGTCGGCCCCGCCGGCGCGCACGGTGAGCGTGCGGCTCGCGTCGGCCGGGTCCGGGATGCGCAGGCTGCCCGGCGGCGTGCGCAGGCTGCCGTGGAAGTCGTTGATGGCCAGCACCTTGACCGTGACAGCCGTCGCCTGCGGCATGGCGCAGCCGGTGAGGCAGGCCAGTGCGAGCAGCAGGGCAGGCCACAGGGGGCGCGCGCGGCGCGTCATCGCTGTCGCTGGTCGGTCGTGTGAAGGGCAGGCAAGGGCGGGCATTGGCGAGACAGGCCGCTCGGTACGGGGCAAGGACCGCAGCTGCCGCGTCTTGAGCATAGCAAGCGGTCTGGCGCAGCCCGTGCGCCTTCGACGCGCGGGTCTCGTGTTGCGCAGGTGGGCTGTCCGAAGAGCGGGCGTGTGGGCAGAATCAGGGCCCGCCATCGGTGATGGTGCTCCGCGCGGAGGACAGTTTGAGTCATGCCAACGGACGCGATCTCGGCCTGAGCCTGATACGGCGACGGGCAGCACTGTTGCTGCTGCCTGCAGCCCTGAGCGGCTGCGCCAAGCCACCCCCCCCGCCGCCGCCCCCGCCACCGGTGGATGCCACGCTCGAGGGTGCGGTCAACGGGGCGTTGCTGGACATCGCGCGCCAGCTCGGGGCGCAGACGGGTGTCGACCGCACGGCCATCGTCGACCCGCTGCTCGATGGCCGCAGCGGCCAGCAGACCAAGGCCACCGAGCGCGCCGCGCAGGCGCTGGCCGCGGCGGTGCCCAAGGTGCTGCCCCGGTTGCGCCTGCTGCCCTTCGACGAGGCCGGCACGCGAAGTGCGGCCTGGCTGCTCAACGGCACGCTGACGGCGCAGGACGGGCGTGCGGGTCAATACCGGCTGACGCTGGCGCTCTCGGATCGCAGCAGCGGCCTGGTGCTGGCGCGCGGTGTGGCTCCGGTGAACGACGCGCAGCTCAACCTCGAGCCCACGCGCTTCTACGCCGAGAGCCCGTCGCTGGTGCGTGACCGCGCGGTGCAGGGCTACATCGAGACCACCGAGAAGCCCGTGGGCCAGCGTGCCGATGCGCTCTACCTCGAGCAGATCCCGACCGCGGCGCTGCTGGCGCAGGCGCAGGAGGCCTACAACCAGGAGCGCTGGGACGAGGCCTACAAGCTGATGAGCACGGCGGCGCAGCGCGAGGACGGCCAGCAACTGCGCACCTTCAACGGCCTGTACATGGCCAACGTCAAGCTGGGCCGCACCGCGGAGGCCGAGGAGGCCTTCGGCAAGATCGCGGCGCTGGGCCTGGCCACGAGCAACCTGGCGGTGAAGATCCTCTTTCGCCCCGGCTCGACCGATTTCCTCGGCGAGGTCGACACCTACGCGATGTGGCTGCGCCAGATCGCGCGCGCGGCGCAGGCCTCGGCAATGTGCGTGACCGTGGTCGGCCACACCAGCAAGACCGGCAGCGAGCAGTACAACCGCGCCCTGTCGCTGCGGCGGGCGCAAGCGGTGCGCGAGCGCCTGGTGCACGAGGCGCCGGCACTGGCGCGCGCCCAGCGCGTGCGCACCGAGGGGCATGGCTGGGACGAGACCATCGTCGGCACCGGCACCGACGACATGCGTGATGCACTCGACCGGCGTGTGGAATTCAAGGTGCAGTCCTGCAGCTGACGCAGGGGCCCTGGCTAGAATTCGCCGCGTCCCGAGGAGCGTTGCGACGGTTGCCCGACCGCCAGGCTCGGGGCACCGCGCCGGCCGCGCGCCGCACGGCCCCGCAACGGCGCTCGCCTCCTGCCCCGAGGTGAGCCATGTCCGCAACTGCCCTCCAACCCGCACCCGCTGACGCCGCCGCCGGCGTGCCGCCGCCGCTGCGCCTGTCCGGTCTGGAGCCGGTTGCCATCGGCGCCGACTCGCTCTTCGTCAACGTCGGCGAGCGCACCAACGTCACCGGCTCCAAGGCGTTCGCGCGCCTGATCCTTGCGGGCGACTTCGAGGCCGCCTCGAGCGTGGCGCGCCAGCAGGTCGAGAACGGCGCGCAGATCATCGACGTCAACATGGACGAGGCCATGCTCGACTCGGTGGCCGCGATGGAGCGCTTCCTCAAGCTGATCGCCACCGACCCCTCGATCGCGCGCGTGCCGGTGATGATCGACAGCTCCAAGTGGAGCGTGATCGAGGCCGGCCTGCAGTGCATCCAGGGCAAGGGCATCGTCAATTCGATCTCGATGAAGGAGGGTGAGGACGAGTTCCGCCGCCAGGCGACGCTCGTGCGCCGCTACGGTGCCGCCGCGGTGGTGATGGCCTTCGACGAGCAGGGCCAGGCCGATACCGTGGCGCGCAAGATCGAGATCTGTACGCGGGCCTACCGGATCCTGGTCGACGAGGTTGGCTTCGCGCCCGAGGACATCATCTTCGACCCCAACGTGTTCGCGATCGCCACCGGCATCGAGGAGCACGCCAACTACGCCGTCGACTTCATCGAGGCCACGCGCTGGATCAAGCAGAACCTGCCCGGCGCCAAGGTCAGCGGCGGCATCAGCAACGTCTCGTTCAGCTTCC
>JADZCL010000110.1 GCA_020851615.1 Rubrivivax sp. | reverse complement strand
TCGTCGTGCACCTGGCATCCATCGTCACGCCCGGGCCGCGCAGCCGGCGGGCGTTCGAGTACTCGGTCGACGTCGGCGGCACGGCCAACGTGCTGCAAGCCTGCCGGGCCGCGGCCGTGCGCCGCCTGGTCGTGAGCTCCAGCGGCGCCGCCTACGGCTATCACGCCGACAACCCGCCCTGGATCACCGAGGACGTCCCGTTGCGTGGCAACGAGACCTTCGCCTACGCACATCACAAGCGCCTGGTCGAGGAGATGCTGGCGCGCTGGCGCCGCGAGCAGCCGCAACTGGAACAGGTGGTGCTGCGCATCGGCACCATCCTCGGACAGACGGTGGACAACCAGATCACCGCGCTGTTCGACAAGCCACGTCTGATCGCGATCCGCGGCAGCGCCAGCCCCTTCGTCTTCGTCTGGGATCAGGACGTCGTGGCCGCGCTGCGGCATGCCGTCGACGGCGGCCCGCCGGGCATCTACAACCTCGCCGGCGACGGCGCGCTGTCGCTGGCCGACATTGCGCAGCGCCTGGGCAAGCGCCGCCTCGTCCTGCCCGCTGCGCTGCTGCGCGGGGCGCTGGCCACCTTGAAGCTGCTGCGGCTCACCCGCTACGGGCCCGAACAGGTCGACTTCCTGCGCTACCGTCCGGTGCTCGACAACACGCGGCTGAAAGCCGTCTTCGGTTATCGCCCGCAGCTCACGTCGGAGCAGGTGTTCGAGCTCTACCGCGCAGCCAGGTCAGTGTCCCCTGCCCGGCCGCGCAGCCGGTCGACAGGCAGGCCGTGAGCAGGTAGCCGCCGGTGGGCGCCTCCCAGTCGAGCATTTCCCCGGCCACGAAGACGCCGGGCACTCCGGCCAGCATCAGGCCGGGGTCCAGGGCATGCAGGCGCACACCGCCGGCGCTGCTGATGGCCTCCTCGAGCGGCCGCGCCGACCGCACCGTGATCGGCAGCGCCTTGATGCGTGCGGCCAGCCGCACGGGGTCATCCATGAGTTCGCGCTCCACCCCCTCCCACAGCAGCGCGGCCTTGACGCCATGGAGCCCGAGACGCGCCTTCAGGTGCGTGGCCAACGACCGCCGGCCGCGCGCATGCGTGAGTTCGGCCGCCACCCGCGCCGGCGAGCTCGCAGGCAGCAGGTCGATCTCGAACTGCGCGCTTCCCGTGCGCGCCAGCGTGTCACGCAGCGCGGCGGCGGCGGCGTAGATCAGGCTGCCCTCGACCCCGGTCGCTGTAAGGACGAACTCGCCGCGCTGCACCACCCGCTGTCCCTGCGCATCGGTCCACGTGATCGCGACCGACTTCAGGGGTGCCCCCGCATGGCGCGACGCCAGGTGCTCGCTCCAGCCGACATCGAAGCCGCAGTTGGCCGGCGCCAGCGGCGCCAACGGCACGCCGCGCGCAGCCAGCAGCGGCACCCAGGCCCCATCCGACCCCAACCGCGGCCAGCTGCCACCACCGAGCGCCAGCACCGTTGCCGCGGGCTGCAGCATGAGCCTGCCCGCAGGCGCCTGCAGCAGCAGGTCACCCGCGGCCGTCCAGCCGAGCCAGCGGTGTCGCATGTGCAGGCGCACGCCCTGCGCACGCAGGCGGTGCAACCAGGCGCGCAACAGCGGCGCAGCCTTCATCCCGGCCGGGAAGACGCGCCCCGAACTGCCGACAAAGGTTTCGATCCCGAGGCCGGCCGCAAGCTCGCGCGCAGCCGGCCCGCCAAAGCGCTGCAGATGCGGGCGCAGCCAGTCGGCCGCTGCGCCATAGCGTGCGACGAAGGGCTCGAAGGGCTCGCTGTGCGTCAGGTTCAGCCCCCCCTTGCCGGCGAGCAGGAACTTGCGGCCGACCGTGGGCATGGCGTCGAAGAGATCGACGGCCACGCCCGCGGCGGAGATCACGTCGGCCGCCATCAGCCCCGCCGGGCCGCCGCCGACGACGGCCACCACGGGGCCCTGTCCGCTCATGCGCCGCTCAGCCCTTGTGCGCCACCAGGCAGGGGCGGATCTCGAATTGCAGCAGACCCGACTCCACCGCCGGGTCGGTCAGCGCATGGGTGCGCAGCACATCCTCGTCGAGGCCGGGCTTGAAGACCATCAGGCCACCGCCGGTGGCGTCGGCGAAGGACCCGCCGAGCGCCAGCAGGCCCTGCCGGGCCAGCGCCGCGTAGTGCGCCTCATGCTCGCGTACGCCCAGTTGCTGGGTCAAGGGCAGGCCCGGCTCCCAGGCGGGACCGGGGCTGTGCAGGACGACGAGGCAGCGTTCTTGCATGGCGCAGCAGGGTTGCAGGTGGACACGGCTTGCCACTGTAGGCGATCCGCAATCCGCCCCCGGCACGCGCCGCCAGCGCAGCCGACTGCGGGCGAGGCAGAATCGTCGACCCGACCCCGCAGGCCACTCCAGACCGAGGAATCCCCATGTCCACTTCCCTGCTCGATCCCGCGCCCGACACGCCCGTTGCAGGCCTTGTCGATGGGCGCGACTGGCGCCGCGCCAGTGCGCTGGAGATGGTCGGCCACCTGCGCAGCCGCTACCACGACCGCCTGCGCACGCTGCTGCCCGAGCTGGTGCGACTGGCGCAGCGGGTGGAAGTGGTGCACGCCGCACACGCCG
>JADZCL010000109.1 GCA_020851615.1 Rubrivivax sp. | reverse complement strand
TCAGTCCACGTCGAGCATCCGCGGCTTGAAGCGCCGCTGTTCGTCGAAGAGGAAGACCTCGGTCCATTTCCAGGGCCGCGAGAGGGCATGCATCGCCCCGTAGGGCGCAGCGCGATGCACCGCATCGATGGCGATCTGCGTGGTGTCGCGCGCCTGGGTCGGATGGCGCACGACAGTCACGCGGCGCACGCTGCCGTCGCCGTTGAGTTCCACCTCCAGCACGGGGATCGCCAGAAGCGGCTCGGGCACCGGTCCGAGGTAGATCGAATCGGGCTGCGCCTGCACCAGGCGCTGCGCGGCCTGCAGGCGAAACTCGTCCCAGTTGCGCGCGTTGCGCGGGGGCGGCAACTTGACGACGCGGGGCACCACGGGTCCAGCCGGCGGCGCGGGAGTCGGACCGGGGGTCGGCGTGGTGGGCGCGGGCGTTGAAATGGGCGGCGGCGCGGGTTCAGCCGGCGATGGCGCCGATGGGGCGGACGGCGACGCAGGCGGCGGGGGTGGCGGGGGTGGCGCAAGCCCAGTACAGGAACCAAGCCACAAGGTCGTGGCAATCAGCGCGGCACGGATCAGCGGTCGCGCTGGCCGCTGCGTGCGCGCGGGTTCGCTGGGCCCTGTGTCGCCGTCTTCAATGCAATGCACGATAGATCGCCTCCGCAAGGTCTCGTGAGATGCCCTCGACTCCGGCCAGATCGTCGACGCTTGCATCGGCCACGCCGCGCACGCCGCCAAAGCGCTGCAGCAGGCGCGCGCGCTTGCGTGGACCGATGCCGGGGATCTCCTCCAGCCGGCTGGCGCCCGTGCGCACACTCGCCCGGCGGGCACGCATGCCGGTGATGGCGAAGCGGTGCGCCTCGTCGCGGATCTGCGCCACCAGCATCAGTGCGGCCGAATCATGGCCGAGCCAGATTTTCTGCCGCCCGTCAGCAAAGACCAGCTCCTCGAGGCCGACCTTGCGCCCCTGCCCCTTCTCGACGCCGACGATGAGCGCCAGGTCCAGCCCGAGTTCCTCGAACACCTCGCGCGCCACGCCGACCTGCCCGCGCCCGCCGTCGACCAGAACCAGGTCCGGCAAGCGCAGCCGCGCCGTGCGGGCTGTGGTCTCATCGGCGACCAGTTCACCCTGCTCGGCCTGCAACTCGGCCAGCCGCGCGTAGCGCCTCGTCAGCACCTGGCGCATCGCGGCGTAGTCGTCGCCGCCGGTGATGCCCTCGATGTTGAAGCGCCGGTACTGCGCAGGCTGCATCTGATGCCGCTCGAAGACGACGCAGGAAGCCTGCGCCGCCTCGCCTGCGGTGTGACTGACGTCGAAGCACTCGACGCGCAAGGTGTCGGCGTCGGCGATGTCGAGCTCGAGCGCCTCGATCAGTGCCCGCGTGCGCGCGCGCTGGCTGCCTTCCTCGGCCAGCAGCCGGGCCAGCGCCAGGTCGGCGCCCTTCATCGCCATCTCGAGCCAGATGCGCCGCTGCTCGCGCGGGTGCTGCACGCTGCGCACGCGCGAGCCGGCGGCGTCCTGGAGCGCACCGATCAGCGCCGGATCCAGCGCGTGGCTGGTGACCAGCAGCGGCGGCACCGCCTGCCCGATGTAGTGCTGGGCGACGAAGGCTTCGAGCACGGTCACTTCCGGTGTCCGCGCAGCATGGTCGTCGGCCTCGGCACTGCCGATGGCCGCGCCCTCGTCGACATGGGTTGGAAAGTACGCACGGTCGCCCAGGTGACGCCCGCCGCGCACCATCGCCAGGTTGACACAGGCACGCCCGCCGGCCACCTTGACGGCGATGATGTCCACGTCCCGCTCCGCAGCCGAGAAGCTGCTCTCCTCGACCGCCTGCTGGTGCAAGACGCGTGAGATGGCCCCCAGTCGGTCGCGCAGCTCGGCGGCCTTCTCGAACTCGAGCGCATCGGCGTGGCGCAGCATCTGCGCCTGAAGTTCATCGACGAGCTCCTGCTGCTCGCCCAGCAGGAAGCGCTCGGCATCCCGCACGTCACGGGCATAGTCCGCGCGGGCGATGAAGCCGACGCAGGGCGCCGAGCAGCGCTTGATCTGGTAGAGCAGGCAGGGCCGCGAGCGGTTGGCGTATACGGTGTCTTCGCAACTGCGCAGAAGGAATACCTTCTGCAGCAACTGGATCGTCTGCTTGACGGCCCAGGCACTCGGGTAGGGCCCGAAGTAGCGGTGCCGGCGATCGACGCTGCCGCGGTAGTAGGCCACGCGCGGGCACTCGGCAGCGGTCATCGGCGCATCCCCCTGGAGTTCACCGACGCCGGTGATCTTCAGATAGGGGTAGCTCTTGTCGTCGCGAAAGAGGATGTTGAAGCGCGGCGCAAGCGTCTTGATGAGGTTGTTCTCGAGCAGCAGCGCCTCGGCCTCGCTGCGCACCACCGTCGTCTGCAGCGCCGCGATGCGCATGACCATGCTGCCGATGCGCGTGCCGCTGTGGTCCTTCTGCAGATAGCTCGCGACACGCTTGCGCAGGTTGCGTGCCTTGCCGACGTAGAGAACCTGATCCTTGTCGTCCAGCCAGCGGTAGACGCCGGGCAGGGACGGCAATGCGGCCACCTCGGCCAGCAGCCGCTCGCGCACCCCTTCGGCCGGCGCGGGAGCCTGCGAGTCGGTGGCAGGGTCACCCGGGCTCATCATGTACGGCATTGTGCAGCGCGGGTACCCGCGCCTGCGGGCCGACAATCAGACCATGCGTTGGGACGTCTTCTGCCGCGTGATCGACAACCACGGCGACCTCGGCGTCTGCTGGCGGCTGTCGACCGCACTCGCGGCACAGGGCGTCCAGGTAAGCCTGTGGGCCGACGATGCCCGTGCGCTGGCCTGGATGGCGCCCTCCGGAGCGCCGGGCGTGGTGGTGCGGCCCTGGGACGCAGCCACTCGCGTCACCGAACCCACTCAGGTTGGCGACGTGGTCATCGAGGCCTTCGGCTGCAACCCGCCGGCCGCCTTCGTGCAGACCATGGCGGCGCGGTGGCCTGCGCCCGTGTGGATCAACCTGGAGTACCTGAGCGCCGAGTCCTTCGTCGAGCGATCGCACGGCCTGCCCTCGCCGCAGCCATGCGGACTCATGAAGTGGTTCTTCTACCCCGGCTTCACGTCACGCACCGGCGGGCTGCTGCGTGAGCAGGGTCTTGGCGAGGCAATGGCCCTGTTCGATGGCGACGCCTGGCTTGGCGCCCACGGCTGGGCCAGGGCGCCAGGCGAGCGGGTGATCAGCCTCTTCGGCTATGGGCAGCCCGACCTGGCCGACTGGCTTGGCCTGTTTGCACGGCAACCCACACTGCTCCTGGCTGCACCGGGCGTGCTGCAGCAGCAGTTGCGCACCTT
>JADZCL010000108.1 GCA_020851615.1 Rubrivivax sp. | reverse complement strand
TCTGGTGCGCGAGCAGGTGCTCCAGCCGCTGCATGACGTGGTTGGTGGCCTCCAGCAGCGGCAGCAGCTCGCGCGGTGCCTGCGTGGGGTCGATGGGCGTGAGGTCGCCGGCCTGGCGCTGCTCGATTGCTGTGCTCAGCGCGCGCACCGGGCGCGTGACGCGCTGCACGACCCACAACACCACGATGGCGATCACCGCCAGCAGCAGGGCCTGGCGCCAGACGGTGTCGACGAGGATGCTCCGCGCCAGGGTCTGGCGCAGCTCCAGCGTCTCGGCCACCTGTACCGTGGCCATGCCCTGGGCGTCGGTGCTGGCCACCGGCTGCAGCAGGACCGCCATGCGCACAGGCTCACCCCGGTAGGTGTCGTCGTAGAAGTGCACCAGTGCGGCGTAGACACTGCGCGCGGGCAGGTGGCGGTCCGGCGGCGGCAGGTCGGTGAAGCCGGACACCGGCTCGCCGGCGAAGCCGAGTACACGGTAGAAGAGCCGGCTGCGGCTGTCGGCCTCGAAGGCCTCCAGCGCCGAGTAGGGCACCGAGGCGACGACGCGGGCGGCGCTGCCGCTGCCCACCACGCCAAGCTGCTCGCCGATCGACTTGGCCGTGGCGAGCAGCGTGCGGTCGTAGGCGGTGTCGGCTGCCGCCAGCGCCTGGCGGTACAGGACGACGCTGTTCAGCGACACCACCGCCACCGTCGGCAGCAGGATGCCCAGCAGCAATTGCCGGCGCAGTGAGGCACGGCGCGCCAGCGGCGCCCAGCGGCTCATGCCTGGGCCTTCAGCAGATAGCCCAGGCCGCGCAGCGTGATCAGCTGCACCGGGACCCCGACGAGCTTGCGCCTGAGCCGATAGGCGACCACCTCCACCGCCTCCGGCTGCACAGCGTCGTCGCCGGGGAAGACGAGCTCCAGCAGCCGCTCCTTGGCCACCGCCTGGCCGGGGCGCGCCAGCAGCGCGCGCAGCATGGCGGCCTCGCGCTGGCTCAGCTCCATCGGCCGGCCGTCGCACAGCACGGCGCCGGATTCGGCGTCGAGCTGCAGGCCGGCGAATGCCGGGGCCCCGCTGCCTGGCGCCCCCGCGCGGCGGGCGAGGGCGCGCACGCGGGCCTCCAGCTCGTCGAGGTCGAAGGGCTTGGCCAGGTAGTCGTCGGCGCCGGTGTTCAGGCCGAGGATGCGGTCGCCGACGGTGGCGCGCGCGGTGAGCACCAGCACCGGCGTGCGCAGGCCTTCGTGGCGCGCCTGCGCCAGCACCTGCAGGCCGTCCAGCCCGGGCAGGCTGAGGTCCAGCAGCACGACGTCGGGGACGCTGGCGCGCCAGCGGGCCAGCGCCCGCGCGCCGTCGCCGCACAGCAGTACCTGCATGCCGCGACGCTCGAAGCTGCGCTGCAAGGTGGTCTGCAGCGCCGGGTTGTCCTCCACCAGCAGCAGCTTCATCGGCGGTCATCATAGGGTGTCGCGGCTCAGGCCCCGGGCGCCCGACCGGGGTGCTGGCGCTGGCGGCAAGGCGCGTCGTGGCGATGCCGCCGCCTGGCGTCAGACGCCTTCCGCTGCGGCGCCGTCGATGAACAGACCGACCACGGCGTCGAACTCGTTCTTCAGCGACAGCGTGGGAGCGGTGAGCCAGCGCATCATGGCGCCGAGGTAGAGGTAGTGCAGGCTGCTGGCGAGCTGCTCGGGGTCATGGCCGGCACGCAGTTCGCCGCGCTGCTGTGCCTGGCGCACCAGCAGGGTCCACAGCGGCAGCAGGCCGCGGTCGTCCTGCGTGCGGGCTGCGACCGGGTCGAAGTGAGCGAACTTGTAGCGGATGTAGGGCAGGAGCACCTCGGCATGCTGCTCGCACCAGCGCGCCGATTCGTGCAGCAGCGCCGTCAGGGCGGTGCGAAATCCGGCCTGCGCCTCGGCGCTGAAGTCGCGCTGCGCCAGCTCCTGCGCGAGCGTGCCCTCCAGCACCTGCTCGAGCAAGGCCTCCTTGGCGGCGAAGTACTTGTACAGCGTGCGCTTGGACACCCCCGCCTGGCTCGCCACCTGCTCCATCGTCACTGCGCCGTAGCCGCGATCGGCGAATAGCAGCGCCGCGACGCGGCCGATGTGCGCCGGCAGCTCGGCACGGCGGGCCGGACGTTGCGGCGTTGACGGGCTGGGCATGGCGTTCGGCGGGTCTGCGGTATAAAGTAAACGTCGTGTACTTTACGTCGAATCGATCGATGAAGCTGCTGATCCTGACCTATGGCACCGAGGGCGACACCCGTCCGCTGGCGGCATTGGGCCATGCGCTGCGCGAGGCGGGTCATGCGGTGAGCCTGCTGGGCGACGCGGGCACCCTGGGCGTGGCGCGTGCGCTGGGCGTTCCCGCCGCAGCGTTGGCGGGTGACATCCGCGAGATCTTCACGCAAGGGGGCGCCCAGGGTCCAGGTGCCACCGCGAAGGCGCTGGTGGCCTTGACGAACGCCAACACCGAGGCCTGGATGCGGCAGACGCTGGCCGCCGCCGAGGGCTGTGACGCGATCCTGAGCTCGGGGCTGGCCGGCTTCGTCGGCCTGTCGGTTGCCGAGCGCCTGGGCCTGCCCGCGATCGGCGCCAGCATGATCCCGCTCACCCCTTCGCGCGCGTTCGCCTCGCCTTTCCTGCCGCCGGGCTGGGTGCCGGCCCGCCTGAACCGGGCCAGCCTGGTGCTCACCAACCAGCTGTTCTGGCTGGCGTTTCGCAGGGAACTCAACCGTGCGCGCGCCACCGTGCTGGCGCTGCCGCCACGCCGGGCGCTGTGGACCGAGCACCCCATGCTCTACGGCATCTCGCCGACGCTGCTGCCGCCACCCGCGGACTGGCCGGCGCAGGCCGTGCTGTGCGGGCAATGGGTGGCGCCGATGGCGGCGCAGCACACGCCGGCGCCTGCGCTGCTGGAGTTTCTGGCGGCCGGCCCGCCACCGGTCTATGTGGGCTTCGGCAGCATGACCGGCATCGACATGCCCGCCATGCTGGGCGCACTGGGCACGGCGCTCGGCGGCCGGCGCACCGTGTTTTGGCCGGGCTGGAACGGCAGCGGCGACGCCCGGCTGCCGCCCAACCTGCACTGCATCGACGCGACGCCGCACGAATGGCTGTTCCCGCGCATGGCGGCGGTGGTCCATCACGGCGGCTCGGGAACCAGCCACTCGGCCCTGCGGGCCGGCAAGCCCTCCATCGTCATCCCCTTCACCGGCGACCAGCCGTTCTGGGCCGGGCAGCTGCACCGGCTCGGCGTGGCGCCGCGCGCGCTGTCGGCCAAGCGTGTGGATGCGTCGGTGCTGGCGGCGGCGTTTGCCTTCGTCGGCCAGCCCGGCGTCGTGGCGCGTGCGGCCGAACTGGGCCAGTCCCTGGCCAGCGAGGACGGCCTGGGCACGGCCGTGGCCACGGTCGAGCGGCTCGTCGCGGCCGGGTGGGTGCCCCCGCCAGCCTGACGGCGGGACCGCGGCTGCAAGCCGCCTGAGCAGGGTAAACACCGGTCTGTCGGACAGCGGATTGACAGCCCGGTGGCCGACCATGGCGCCATCCTTCCAGCCTCCCGAGGAGACCGCGCATGCGTCGAGACACCTTCCTGAAGTCCATCGCGGCCCTGGCCGCCGGTGCCGGCCTGCCGATGGCAGCGTCGGCGCAGATGGCCAACCTCAAGCTCATGATCCCGGCCAACCCCGGCGGCGGCTGGGACGGCACCGGGCGTGCGCTGGGCGCGGCGATCCAGGAGTCCGGCGCCGCGCGCAGCGTCAGCTACGAGAACAAGGGCGGCGCGGCCGGCGCGATCGGGCTGGCGCAGTTCTACAACGCGCGCAAGGGCGACGGCGAGGCCTTGCTGGTGATGGGCGCGGTGATGCTGGGCGGCGAGATCCGCAACAAGCCGCCGGTGTCCATCACCCAGGTGACGCCGATCGCGCGCCTGACCACCGAGTACAACGTCTTCGTCGTGCCGGCGGCGTCGCCTTTCAAGACCATGGCCGACGTCGTCGCCCAGCTCAGGAAGGACCCGGGCAGCGTGAAATGGGGCGGCGGATCGGCCGGCGCCACCGAACACATCGCGATCGCGATGCTGGCGCGCGAGGTCGGCGTCGACCCGACCAAGATCAACTACGTGCCCTTCCGCGGCGGCGGCGAGGCGGTGGCGGCGATCATCGGCGGCAACGTCAGTGCCGGCGGCAGCGGCTACAGCGAGTTCCAGCCCTATATCGAGTCCGGCAAGATGCGCGCCATCGGCGTCACCTCCGAGAAGCGCCAGCCCGGCATCCCGGTGCCGACGCTGGTCGAGCAGGGCTTCAACGTCGTGCTCGGCAACTGGCGCGGCGTGTACGCCGCAGCCGGCATCAGCGAAGCCCAGAAGAAGGCGCTGGTGGATCTGGTGGTCAAGGCCACCAAGACCAAGTCCTGGGCCGAGTCGCTGGAGAAGAACAAGTGGACGCCGGCGTTGCTGGCGGGCAAGCCCTTCGCCGACTTCGTCGACGGGGACTTCGCCTCGCTGCGTGCCACCATGGTCAAGGCCGGGATGGTCTGACGATGCAGGCCGAGCGCAGCGACGACCTGGGCACGCAGAAGGCGATCGGCGTCGGCGCGCTGGCGCTTGCCGCCTTCCTAGCCTGGGGCGCGCTGCAGATCCCGGGCGACGCCGGCTACGCCGGGGTCGGCCCCAACTTCCTGCCCTGGGTGGTGACGCTGGCGCTCGCGCTGTGCGGCGCCGGCCTGCTGTGGCAGGCCTTCAGCGGCGGCTTTCGCGCGCGCGAGGCGCCCTCGGGCGCCGCACGCGGCGACTGGCCGGCGCTGCTGTGGGTGTGCGCCGGGGTGGTGCTCAACGCGCTGCTGATCGAGCGCGTGGGCTTCATCCTCGCCTGCACGCTGTGCTTCATGTGCGCGGTGCGCGGGCTGCGCCAGTCCGAGGGCGCGGTGGCCGGCGGCGTGCGCCGCTGGGCGCTGGACTTCGCCACCGGCGCCCTCATCGCCGCCCCCGCGTTCTGGCTGTTCACGCGTGTGCTGGGCATCAACCTGCCAGGGCTGACCGGCAGCGGCTGGCTGTGAGCGCCCCCAGGACCGGGCTGCGCCCAGCCCGCCATCTGGCTTGCAGGCCCGATGGCCCTCGCCAGGCGAATCACCGTCCGCAGTGGACGGTGATTCGTCCGGGCTCGGCCCCCCGCGGGGGTCAAGGAAACTTGGGACGGCCCGGCGTTTCCTTGTGAGCGCCTAGGCGAGGACCGAACGAGATGGACATCTGGCTCAACCTGCTGGCCGGCTTCGCGTCGGCCGCGACCCCGGTCAACCTGATGTGGGCCTTCGTCGGCTGCGCGGTGGGCACCGCGATCGGCGTCCTGCCCGG
>JADZCL010000107.1 GCA_020851615.1 Rubrivivax sp. | reverse complement strand
TGGCGCCGTGGGGTGAGCCGTTCAGGCCGCCTCGACGCGCAGGCGCCCGTGCTGTTGCGCCAGCGTTTGGGCCAGCAGTTCGCTCAGGGCGTGCACGGCCTGCAGCGTTGGGGTCTGGACATCGACGATTGCGCCGAGCTCGATCACCGCGCCCAAGAGCGCTGCGAGTTCGGGGGCGCGGCCGTGTTCGATGTCCTGCAGCATCGAGGTCTTGTGTGCGCCGACCGCTTCGGCGCCGGCGATGCGCTGCTCGAGGCTGACCTTGAAGCGAACGCCCAGGGCCTGGCCCACACGCTCGGCTTCGCCCATCATCACTGCGGCAAGGGCACGCGTGGGGGCGAAGCGGCAGATGTCGCCAAGCGTGGCATGCGTCAGCGCGGAGATCGGGTTGAAGCTGAGGTTGCCCCAGAGCTTGACCCAGATCTCGCTGCGGATGTCACGCGCGATCGGCGCCTTGAAGCCGGCGTTCATCATCACCTGCGCCAGCGCCTCGATGCGCTCGCTGCGCGTGCCGTCGGGCTCGCCGAGCGTGAAGCGGTTGCCTTCGATGACGCGCACCACAGCGGGCTCGACGAGTTCGGCGGCCGGGTAGACCACGCTGCCGAGGACGCGTTCGGGGTCTATCGCCGCGGCAATCACGCCGCCCGGGTCCACGCTCTGGAGCCGCCGCCCCTCGTGCGGGCCGGGCAGCTTGTGGAAGTACCACCAGGGCACGCCGTTGAGCATGGAAACGAGCAGCGTTCGCGGGCCCAGGAGCGCCCGCAGTCCGGGCAGCAGGTTGGCCACCTGATGCGCCTTCACCGCCAGCAGCACGGCATCCTGGGCGCCGGCTGCGGCAGGCTCCTGCACCGCGCGCACCTGCCTGGCGTGCTGCACGCGGCCGTCCTCTTCGTGCAGGCGGAACCCCTGCGCCTGGATGGCCGCGAGGTTGCGCCCGCGCGCAATGAAGGTGACCTCCTCACCGGCCAGCGACAGACGGGTGCCGAGAAAGCCCCCGATCGCGCCGGCACCGACGACCGCAATCCTCATGCGAGCCCGAGCTTGGCCGCCAGGCCGATGCGCTGCAGCTTGCCCGTGGCCCCCTTGGGGATCTCGTCCAGCAGCAGGATCTTCCTGGGCACCTTGAACTCGGCCACGCGCTGTGCGACAAAGGCCTGCAACTCGCGCTCGCTGGCCGACTGTCCTTCGCGCAGCACGACGGCTGCGGCCACCTCCTCGCCAAGCTTGGGGTGTGGCATGCCGAAGCAGACGACCTGGGCCACTGCGGGGTGATCCATCAGCAGCTCGTCGATCTCGCGCGGGCTGATCTTCTCGCCACCGCGGTTGATGATCTCCTTGAGCCGGCCGGTGAGGCTGAGGTAGCCCTGGGCATCCAGGCAGCCCTGGTCGCCGGTGCGGAACCAGCCGTTCGTGAAGGCCTGCGCGTTGGCCTTGGCGTTGGCCTCATAGCCGGCGGTGACGTTGGAGCCACGGATCACGACTTCCCCGATCGCCCCGCGCGGCAGCAGCGCACCGGCTTCGTCCATGATCGCCACCTCGGGCCCGGCGCCAGGGCCCACGCTGCCGGGCTTGCGCACGCCTGGGGGCAATGGGTTGCTGCACATCTGGTGGGAGGCCTCGGTCATGCCGTAGGCCTCGATCAGCGGGGCCTTGAAGATCGCCTCCAGTTCGGCAATCACCTGGGGCGGCATGCTGCTGGAGCTGCTGCGCATGAAGCGCAGCGGGTGACGGGCAATCACCGCCGTGTTCTTGGGCGCACGCGCGACGATGGCCTGGTGCATCGTCGGCACCGCGGTGTACCAGGTGGGTGCGGCCTCGTCCATCCAGGCGAAGAACTTGAGCGCATTGAAGCCCGGCGTGCAGAACACCTGCGAGCCGGCCGCCAGCGGCGCGAGCACGCCCGCGATCAGCCCGTGGATGTGAAACAGCGGCATGATGACCAGGCCGCGATCGGCGGGCGTCAGGTGCAGCGTGGCCCCGATGTTTCGTGCCGAGGCCGCCAGGTTGGCCTGCGACAGCGGCACGATCTTGGGTCGGCTCGTCGTGCCCGAGGTGTGCAGCACCATCGACACGTCCAACGCCTGCGCCAGGCCCCCCTGTGCCGCTGGCGCCGCGGCGGGAATGCCGTCGAGCGTGAAGTCACCCGCCGCCTCGCCGGCCTGCAGCTCGATCACCGCCACGCCGAGTCTTTCAGCCACCGCACGCGCAGGCGACGTGCTGCCGGCCTCGACGATCAGTGCCTTGGCGCCGAGGTCGCCGAGGTAGAACTCGAACTCCTCGGCACGATAGGCCGGGTTCAGCGGCGCACTGGTCACTCCGGCGGCGCAGGCGATGAAGCAGCTTGCCATCTCGGGGCCGTTTGGCAGCACGATCGCGACGCGGTCGTTGCGACCGATGCCACCGGCATTGAGTGCGGCCAGCGTCCGCGTCACCAGCGCGCGCAGCGCGCCGTGGCTGAGCGGCGGCCTCCCTGGGGCCGCAATGGCCACGGCCGCAGCGTCGGCGCGGGCGAGCAGTTCGTGCAGGATGGTTGGCATGGGCAAAGGGCAATGGGTGAAGGACACGCGGCGCAGCGTGACAGGCGGGGCCGGGTTTATACCCTGCGGCGCCCGCGCCGCGACCGCAGCGCGCAAGGCAGGCGGCCTTGCAACGCCGTGAGTGTCAATCGAAGTGCCCGCGTCGCAGCCATTTCGTCGCTACCCATTTCTCGCCCTCCAGCACCTGTGCGCCCGCATGCAGCGTGCGTGTCCAGGGCTGCGGCTCCTCATACGCGAAGAAGACGGCGTTGCCCTTGATCGGCGCGATCACCAGCCCGGTCTCCGGGAAAGTCGTCGCCCCACCGGCAGCAGGCGTGGCCAGATACATCACCAGCGTTGCCACACGTTGCCCGCCGCGCGCCAGCAGTGCCGCCGTGCCGGCGTGCGCGGGATCGAAGTAGTCGTGGTGCGGCCGGTACTCGTCGCCCGGGCGGTAGCACAGCACCTGCAGCCCTTCACCGCATTCAAGCGGCCAGGCGAGCAACGCGGCGATGCGCCGCTCGATGCGGGCCACAAGCTCGTTCCCGGCGCGCGCGAAGAACATGCCCTCGCTGGTGCGGGCGGCATTCACGCGGTTGCCGCCGCGGGCGGTGTCGACGGTCTCGCTGCGCGAAAGGCTCGGTCGCGCCAGGGCCACCAAGGCGTCACACTCGTCGGCACTCAGCAAGCCACCCAGCAGCACCAGGCGCGGGCGCTCCAGGACGGCAAGCACGTGCAGCGCATGCCCGTCGGCGACGACCTGCGCCGGGGCGTGCTGCAAGGCCATGCCGGGCATGGCCGGCGTCGTCGCCAGTGCGGTGCGCAGCGCCGGCAGCAGCGCAGCCAGCAGCTGCTCGACCTCGGCCGCAGCCTGCAGCGCGGGCGCGGCCGCCACGCCGCCGTCGAGCGCGCCTTCCAGGATGGCCAGTGCCGCCTGCAGGTCCACCAGCCCCAGCGTCGTTGCCGCACCCCGCATGCGGTGAGCCAGTGCGGCGGCCTGCGCCTCCTGGCGCTCCTGCAGCAGGCCACACAGCCGCGGCCCATCGACGGCATGGGTATCGACGAAGAGTTGCAGCAGCCGCTGCAGGAGTTCCATGCGTCCGCCGACCGCAGCCCGCGCACGCTCCAGTGCAAGCCCCGGCACGGCGGACAGGGCGGCATGCAATGGCGTTGCTGCGGCGCTCACCGCTGCGCCTGCGTCAGCCCTGGTCGCCGTCGATCACGCCCAGGCGCACCGCCACCCGCACCAGGTTGGCCAGGTCATGGACGCCGAGCTTGGACATGAGGCGGCTGCGGTAGGTGTCCACCGTCTTGGGCGAGAGGCTCAGTTCGGCACCGATTGCGGCACTGGACATGCCAGCCACCACCATGCGCATGATCTGGCGCTCGCGGATCGACAGCACCGCGATCGGGTCGACCACCTGGCCGCTGGCCGCCTCGGCCGCACGTGCGGCAACGCTGCCACTGAAGTGGCGCCGCCCCTGCACGACGGTGCCGATGGCCTTGACGATCTCCTCGGCCGTCGAGCCCTTGAGCACGTAGCCGGCCGCCCCCAGGCGCGTGGCCTCGGCGATGTGCCAGGGCCGTTCGGAGACGGTCAGCACGAGCACGCGCGTGGGCAGATCCTGCGCGGCCAGCTGGGCGAGCAGGTCCAGCCCGCTGCGGTCGGGCAGGCCCAGGTCGAGCAGGACGACATCGGGGACGCGAGCGACGATCTCCGCCAACCCCTGGCCGATGTTGTCGGCCTCGCCAATGACCTGCATCCCCGACACCTCGAGCACCGCACGCAGGCCTTCGCGCACGATGGCATGGTCTTCGAGGATATAGACACGCGTCACGCTGACTCCCTGGCCACGAGCCCCGGCGGGGCCGGCAGGCGCCTGCCCCAAGTCGCCATGATGCAAGAATTCCCTACGCGCGCACAGTGACGATTTGCCGCTTCAGCCGAGATGGCGGCCGAAGAAGCGCAGCGTGCGGTCCCAGGCCACCTGCGCCCACGCGGCGTCGTATTGGGTCGCGGGGATGCGCGCTGGCCCTTGCGCTGTCTCGTTGGCAAACGCATGGTGCGCCAGGTAGCGGTGGCCGGTGTAGTCCACCTGCCCCTCGCGCAGCCTGGCCTCGAGCGCGTCCACGCCCGCCTCGGTGAAGAACTCGTCCTGCGTCCCCCAATGCGCCAGCAGCGGGGCCTTGATCTTGCCGGGGTCGACGAACTCGAGCGGCGGCATGCCGTACCAGACGACGGCGGCGTCGGCCTCGGGCACCAGTACCGCTGCCAGCACCGTGAGCGCGCCACCCATGCAGAAGCCGGTGACACCGACCCTGGGTGAGCCCTTCTTCAGGTGCTGGACTGCGCCGCGGATGTCCTGCGCCGCGGCCGCCCCGAAGTCCAGGCCCGTCATCAGGTGATTGGCCTCCGCGGCCTCGAGAGTCGACTTGCCGCGATAGAGGTCGGGCACCAGCGCGCGGTAGCCCGCCAGCGCCAGGCGCTCGGCCACCCCGCGGATCTGCTCGTTCAGGCCCCACCATTCCTGGATCACCACCACGCCCGGCGCACCGCGAGCCGCGGCCGGTTCCGCGAGATAGCCCGCCACCGATTGGCCATCGGGGCGCGCGAATTGGATCATCGTTCCCATGGGCTGAATCTCCTGTTGCAGGTTGGGGTGGCAAGGCCACAGTAGAGAGCGCCGCGCACGCCGCAGTCAAGCAGCGGCCACCCGACGCCGAAAATGCAGCCGCTGCGGCGCCGATGCACGCGCATCGAAGGCGTAGCCCTCGGCCTCGAACTGCGCCAGGTGCGCGGGCGTGTCCACCCGGTGTTCGATCGCCCAGCGGGCCATCAACCCACGCGCTCGCTTGGCAAAGAAACTGATGACGCGGTAGCGGCCGTCCTTCCAGTCCTCGAACACGCACTCGACGACACGCGCCTGCAGCGCCGGTCGCAGCGCGGCGCGCG
Source organism: Rubrivivax sp. (assembly GCA_020851615.1). GTDB lineage: Bacteria > Pseudomonadota > Gammaproteobacteria > Burkholderiales > Burkholderiaceae_C > Rubrivivax. The sequence continues at coordinate 3,470 of JADZCL010000107.1, read as the reverse complement.
CATATTCGACCGAGGCGAGATTGACGACCACGGCGCCACGCGAAGCGGCCAGTTGCTCGTTCAACGCGACGGCGATGCGGTCGCCCCAGAAGGCGTAGAGGTCCTTGCCCTGTGCGTTGGGCAGGGCCGTGCCCATCTCGAGACGATAGGGCTGCAGGCGGTCAAGCGGGCGCAGCACCCCGTACAGGCCGCTCAGGATGACGAGGTGGCGTTGCGCCCAGTCGAGGTCGGCGGTCTTCAGGCTACGGGCCTGCAGGCCCGCGTAGACGTCGCCGGCGAAGGCCAGCAGCGCGGGCTTGCTGTTGGTGGCGTCGGCCGCACGCTGCCAGGCGGCGTAGCGCCCCACGTTGAGCAGCGCCAGCACATCGGAGAGCTTCATCAGCGAGGCCACCTGTGCCGGCGACCGCTCGCGCAGCAGCGCGATGAGTTCCGCGGCGCGGTCGGAGAAGCGCGGCAGCGTGGCGCGGCGCTCGACGGCGGCCGGCACCGGCGTTTCGTAATCCAGGCGCTTGGCCGGCGAGAGCAGGTAGAGCATGCAGGCGGTCAATGGTTCGGGCAGGCGTCGGCGCGCACGGGCACGCCGCCCAGCGCCTCCTCCCAGGTGCGGCGCGGGATGTGGGTGCGCAGGCGCTGCAGCGCGCATTCGATGAGTGCGGGATGCAGTTCGTGGCCGACGCCATGGGCAACGTCGAGCGTGGCGTCGGCGCGGCGCTGCGCCAGGTGCCCGAAGGCCTGCTGGACGTCGGCCAGGGTGAAGATGGCGTCGTCCCGCCCATGCAGGAAGTGCAGCGTGCTGTGCTGCGGCGCCAGCTCAGGCAGGGTGCAGTAGCGGCTGCCGAATGCCAGCACACGGCCGGCAAGGCCGTCGTGCCGTGCCACCAGTTCCAGGGCCAGCAGCCCGCCCTGCGAGAAGCCAGCCAGGCAGGTGGCTGGCGCCGCCACGCCCAGGCGCTGCTGCTGCGCGCGCACCCAGGGCTCCAGTGCGTCCAGCTGTGCCGCCACACGCTGCGGCCACAGCCCCGGATCCTCGCGCAGGCCCTCGATCGAGTACCACATGCCGCCAGGCCGGCCCCCATCGGCCGGCATGGGCGCCTGCGGCACGCACACCGCCGCCTGCGGGAACTCGCGCAGCAGCGCGTCGGCCAGCGGCGCCATGGCCTGCGCCTCCTGCGCCCAGCCGTGCAGCAGCAACACGAGCTGCTCGGGGCGACCCCGCGCGGGCCGGTGTTCGATGGCGATCTGCATGCGCCGCATTGTGGCGTGTGGATGGCCTGCGCAGGCTTTCAGCGGAAATCCCGGCTGCGCGCCGCCAGGCCTTGGAGCAGCGAGGTGTGGTCGACCAGGCGCTGCGCGATCAGATGGCGCACGTCGCCTTCGCGCTGCCAGATGCCGTAGACCGTCAGCAGGCTGCTGCCGAGCAGGGCGCGGCGCTGCTGCTGCACGACCTTGGGCCAGCAGATCACGTTGACGGCGCCGGTCTCGTCCTCGAGCGTCACGAAGACCACGCCTTTGGCCGTCGATGGCCGCTGTCGATGCGTGACCAGCCCGCTGGCCCGCGCCAGCCGCCCGCTCGGGTAGCCACGCAGCACGGCCGCAGGCTGCACGCCAAAGACGGCCAGTCGCTCACGCAGCAGGGCCAGGGGATGCGTGACCAGGCTCAGCCCGGTACTGCCGTAGTCGGCCAGCAGGTCTTCTGCAATGCCGGGTGTGGCCAGCGCGGCCGGCTCCTCGTGCGTGCGCGTGGCCTGCAGCAGCGGCGTTGGACGGGTGTCGATCCCGGCCACCGCCCAGCTGGCGCGGTGGCGGTGGCCGGCCAGCGGCGCCAGTGCGCCCGCGCGCGCCAGCAGCGCGAGGGCTTGCGCATCCAGCCGCGCACGGCGAGCCAGGTCTTCGACACCGGCAAAGGCCTGCTCGGCCCGTGCGGCCAGCAGTCGCACGGCGGCCTCTTCGGCCAGGCCGTGGATGCGGCTCAGGCCCAACCGCACCGGCTGCAGCCCCACACCCTGCCTCGTGTCGCAGGGCCCGGGCTCGGGCACGCTCTCCCACTGGCTGCAGGTGACGTCGACCGGCCGCACGCTCACGCCATGCGCGCGCGCGTCGCCTACCAGTTGCGCCGGGGCATAGAAACCCAGTGGCTGGCTGTTCAGCAACGCAGCCAGGAAGGCATCGGGATGGTGGCACTTCAGCCAGGCACTGACGTAGACCAGCAGGGCGAAGCTCGCCGCGTGGCTCTCGGGGAAGCCGTACTCGCCGAAACCCTCGATCTGGCGGAAGATGCGCTCGGCGAACTCGGCGCTGTAGCCCTTGGCCTGCATGCGGCCGACCAGGCGCTCGTGAAAAGGCGCCAGCCCGCCGCGGCGCTTCCAGGCCGCCATCGCGCGGCGCAACTGATCGGCCTCGCCCGCGCTGAAGTCGGCCGCCAGCATCGCCAGCTGCATCACCTGCTCCTGGAAGATCGGCACACCCAGCGTGCGCTCCAGTGCCTGGCGTACTTCGGGGCTGGGATAGTCCTCTGGCTCCAGGCCCTGGCGGCGGCGCAGGTAGGGATGGACCATGCCGCCCTGGATGGGCCCCGGGCGCACGATCGCCACCTGGATCACGAGGTCGTAGAAGCAGCGCGGCGCCAGACGCGGCAGCATGCTCATCTGGGCCCGGCTCTCGACCTGGAACACGCCCACGCTGTCGCCGCGGCAGAGCATGGCGTAGGTGTGGGCGTCCTCGGCCGGCACGTCCTGCAGCGTGAAGGAGGCACGACCGAGTTTTGCGGCCACGAAGGACAGCGCACGGCCAATGGCGCTGAGCATGCCCAGGGCCAGCAGATCGACCTTGATCAGCCCGAGCGCGTCGAGGTCGTCCTTGTCCCACTGGATGACGCTGCGGCCATCCATCGCGGCGTTCTCCACCGGCACCAGCCGCGCCAGCTGGTCGCGCGCAATCACGAAGCCCCCTGGGTGCTGCGAGAGGTGGCGCGGAAAACCCACCAGCGTGCCGGCCAGCTCGAGCCAGAGCACGCAGGCGGGCGCCTCGGGCGAGAGGCCCTGCTCACGCAGGCTCCCGGGCGAGAGCGCCCGCCCGGCGAAGTGGTGCTGGTCCTTGCAGACGGCGTCGATCCGCTGCGGGTCCAGGCCCAGCGCCCGGCCCATGTCGCGCAGGGCACTGCGCGGCCGGTAGCTGATGACCACGCCGGTCAGCGCGGCGCGATGGCGGCCGTACTTGCGGTAGACGTACTGGATGACCTCCTCGCGGCGCTGGTGCTCGAAGTCGATGTCGATGTCCGGCGGCTCGTTGCGCTCGGCACTGATGAAGCGCTCGAACAGCACCGCCATGCGCGCCGGGTCGACCTCGGTGACGCCCAGCGCATAGCAGACCGCCGAATTGGCGGCGCTGCCGCGGCCCTGGCACAGGATGCCCTGCGCACGCGCCCAGTGCACGAGGTCAGCCACGGTGAGGAAATAGGGCTCGTAGCGCAG
>JADZCL010000106.1 GCA_020851615.1 Rubrivivax sp. | reverse complement strand
TCCTGCAGCCGGCCGCACAGCGTGGCGAAGGCCGCGCGCCCACCCAGCTGCAGCGGCCGCGCGCCCATGGCCGATTGCATCGCCGACACCTCCGCACGCAGCACCGGGTTGCCGATGCCCGCCAGCGCCGCCTTCAGCTGGCGCTGCTGCACCACACGCACCGCCTGCAGCCGCGCCAGGCAAGGCTCGAACTCGGCCTGCTCGGCATCGATGCGGCGCAGCAGCACGCCCATCTTGCTGCTGCTCTTGCCGCGCAGGCTCTTCAGCTCGACGAGTTGCTCGGCCAGGTGACGGCGACGATCGGTGATGCGGTGCAAGGCGACCGCGCGCGCGCGCTCGACGACGGTGCGCACGTCCCTGGCACGCAGCTCGCGCTGGCGCGGCAGCAGGCTCTCGGTGAGCGCCTGCTCGAGTTCGGGCAGGCGGCTGCGCGCCAGGCCCTGCGTACCGCCGCTCATGCGCGCGGCCAGGCCGTCGCGTGCAGAGAGCGCGAAGACGCGCTCCCGGCGCAGGCCGAGGATGTCGGCTGCCCTTTCGCACTGGGCATCGATCTGCGCCTCGACCTCAGCCTCGGTGAGCAGCGGATCGTAGAGCGCGTCGATCTTGTTCAGGACCACGAAGCGCTCGGCCCCGTGGTCGCCGAGGTGGTCGCGCCAGATCGTGAGGTCCGAGCGCGTGACGCCGGCGTCGGCCGCGAGCACGAAGACCGCGGCGTGGGCGCTGGGCAGCAGGGCCAGCGTCAGCTCGGGTTCGGCGCCGATGGCGTTGAGCCCCGGGGTGTCGATGACGACCAGGCCGCGGCGCAGCAGCGGGTGGGGGTAGTTGATGAGCGCGTGCCGCCAGGCCGGGATCTCGACCGTGCCGTCATCGGCCTGCGGCGGGTTGTCTTCGGGCTGGGCGTCGTCCCACAAACCCAGTGCCGTGGCGGTCTGCACACTCACGCGCTGCGTGCGCGTCACGGCCTGCAGCGCCTGCGCCAGCGCCTGTGGGTCGTCCACTTCGAGCGCCACATGCTGCCATGGCTCGTCGCGCTGGCGCAGCTCGGCAACGGACAGGCCGTGCAGACGCGTCTCGATGGGCAGCAGCGACAGGCGCGCGGGCGCCCCCGAGGTGTGGAAGAGCTCGACCGGGCACATCGTCGTGCGGCCGGGGGTGGCGGGCAGCATGCGCCGGCCGGCGCCGGCAAAGAAGAGGGCGTTGATCAGCTCCGACTTGCCACGCGAGAACTCGGCCACGAAGGCCAGCACGATACGCTCGGAGGAGAGCCGGTGGCGCAGCGCGGCCAGCGCCACGCCTTGCGGCTCGTCGATGAGCTCGTGATCGGTGAGGAAGCGGGCCAGCCCGGTGACGGCACGGTCGATGTCGCCACGCCAGCCGGCCAGTTCGTCCAGGCGGGTGACGATGGCGCTTTGCATGCAGGAAGCCGTACGGATCAGGCCATGCTAGCGCAAGGGGATGCAGCATGGGCTGCCGGGCCCATGGCATTTGCAACAGGAATGCGCCTTCTCAGCGCCGCTGGCAGCGCGGGCAATAGACCGTCGTGCGCTGCGCCTGCTGCAGCCGGCGCAGGCGCGTGCCGCAGCGCACGCAGGGCAGTCCAGCACGTCCATAGACGGCAACCTGTTCCTGGTACGCGCCGTGGACACCACGCGCGTCGTGGAAATCGCGCAGCGTCGTACCGCCGAGTTCAACGGCCTGCGCCAGCGTGTGGCGCAGGGCATGCAGCAGCCGCCTTGCGCGCACGGGGCCGATCCGTGCGGCGCTGCAGCGGGGGTCGATGCCGGCCTGGAACAGCGCTTCACAGGCGTAGATGTTGCCCGCACCGACGATCACCTCACCCTGCAGCAGCACCGTCTTGATCGGTGCGCGGCGACGCTGGAGCTCGGCATGAAAGCGCGCCTCGGTCAGCGCCGGATCGTCGGGCTCCAGGCCCAGCCCGGCGAGCAGACCGGCTGCGGGCTCGGCCGCCAGGCCCGGCGACCAGACGACTGCGCCGAAGCGGCGCGGGTCCAGCAGACGCAGGCTCCCGCGATCGGTGTCGAGCCGGAAGTGCTCATGCCTGGCAAGCGCCAGGTCGCCGCCCGGGGGCACGGTGGGTGTCCGCAGCTCCAGCGCGCCGGACATGCCAAGATGCAGCAGCAAGCCCTGTGTGGATCCTGTGAGGCCCGCCGACGCACGCTCGTGCAGCGGCAGCCACAGGTACTTGCCTCGCCGCAGCACCGCCCCAAGGTATTGCCCCACCAGACTCCCGGGCGGGCACCCCAGCGGCCAGCGCAGCGGCTTGCCCAGGTGGACCGCCTGTACCCGGGCCCCCCGCAAGGGCAGGTCGATGCTGCGGCGGGTGACCTCAACTTCGGGGAGTTCGGGCATCGGGTCATTATGTGAGAATGAATTTCGTCCTTCTGGAGCCTGCCATGCGAACGCGCAACCGTTGGTGGATCGTGATCCCGGCGGCCCTGGTTGTCGTCGCCTGCGGGTTCATGCCGGCACGGGCACAGACCGCACCCGAGGTGGCACCGGCCCCCACCCATTCAGTGCTCGATTCGCAGCTCTTCCAGCAGTTGCTGATCGGTGAGCTGGAGGCCCGCCGCGGTCAGACTGCCTCGGCCGTGCAGCTGATGATCGATGCCGGGCGGCGTACGCGCGACGAGGCGCTGTTCCGTCGTGCCACCGAGATCGCGCTGCAGGCCCGCAGCGCGGAGCAGGCCCTGCTGGCCACGTCGGCCTGGCGGCGCGCGCTGCCGAACTCCCTGGATGCGCTGCGCACTCAGGTGCAGATCGACGCCGCACTCGACCGTGGCGCCGAGATTGCCGCGCCGCTGACTGCGCTGCTGGCGCAGACGCCCGCCGCAGAGCGTGCGACGCTGATCGCGCAATTGCCGCGGTTGTTGCAGCGCATGCCTGATCGGCGCCGCAGCGCCGCCACGCTCGATGCGGTCCTGGCGCCCTACCTGAGCGAGGCGTCCACGCGCGTGGCGGCGCTGCTGGCCAGCGGCCGCGCGCGCGCCAGTGCCGACGACGCCGAGGGCGCACTGGAGCGTGCGCGTGCGGCGCAGGCCCTTGATGTGCGGGGGGCCGATGCAGCCCTGCTGGCCATCGAACTGATGCCGCAACGGCCGGACGCCGAGGAGCTCGTCCGTGCGTACCTGCAGTCGGGTGCGGCCGTCGAGCCGGGCCTGCGCATGGCGTATGCGCGCGTGCTGATGGGCGCGCAGCGGCTGGCCGATGCCACCGCGCAGCTCGAGCAGGCCACGCAGGAGCGACCCGACGTGGCGCCGCCGCTGCTGGCGCTCGGTGCGCTGCAGCTCGAACTGCACCGTGCGCAGTCGGCGCAGAAGACGCTCGAACGTTACCTGACCCTGCGCGATCTGCAGGCCTCGGCGGCACCCGCAGCCAGCGAGGGGGACGAGCAGGGTGGCGGGGGTCGCACGCAGGCCTGGCTGATGCTGGCGCAGGCCGCCGAGCAGCTGGGCCAGTACGACGCCGCCGAAGGCTGGCTTGCGCGTGTCGACGACCCGGCCCGCGCGCTCGAAGTGCAGTCGCGCCGCGCGTCGCTGCTGGCACGGCAGGGCCGCATCGACGAGGCGCGGGCCCTCTTGCGTCAGGTGCCCGAACGCGACGGAGTCGATGCGCGTACCAAGCTGCTGGCCGAGGCGGCACTGTTGCGCGAGGCACGCCGCTGGGCCGACGCCTTCCAGGTTCTGGCTGACGCGGTGCAGCGCTACCCTGAAGACGCCGACCTGCTCTACGAGCAGGCCATGATGGCCGAGAAGATCGGCCGCACCGACGACATGGAGCGCCTGTTGCGGCGCAGTATCGAACTCAAGCCCGACAACGCGCACGCGCGCAATGCGTTGGGCTATTCGTTGGCTGATCGCGGGCTGCGCCTGCCTGAGGCGCGTGCGCTGGTGCAGCGCGCGCTCGAGCTCGCCCCGGGAGATCCGTACATCACCGACAGCCTGGGTTGGGTCGAGTACCGGCAGGGCAACCTGCTCGAGGCGCTGCGCCTGCTGCGCCAGGCCTACGCCGCGCGGCCCGATGCCGAGATCGGCGCCCACCTGGGCGAGGTGCTGTGGGCCATGGGCCAGCATGACGAGGCGCGCCGCATCTGGGCCGAGTCCAAGGGCCGCGATGCCGCCAACGACGTCCTGCGTGAAACGCTGGCGCGCCTGAAGATCGACCTCTGATGCACCGGCCGCGCCTGCCCCGCCTGCAGCGCGCGCGGCGGACCCTGTTGCTGGCCTTGCTGCCCTGGGGCGGATTGCTGCCGGGCTGCGCGACGCGCCCGGCAGCCGATGCCGCAGCCCCATGGACGAGCGGACGCCTGTCCTTGCAGGTCGAGGCCGACGCCACGCACGCCGCGCGCAGCCTGAGCGCGGACTTCGACCTGCGTGGTGACGGCCAGCGCGGCGAACTGCACCTGTCTTCGCCGCTTGGCAACCGCCTGGCCACCGCACGCTGGAGTCCGGAAGAGGCGGTGCTCAATCTGGGCCAGGGCGAGCGGCACTATGCCGACCTCGAGAGTCTTTCGCGCCACGCGCTGGGCGAGGCGCTGCCGCTGCGGGCCTTGCCGGACTGGCTGGCGGGGCGGCCCTGGGCCGGGGCGCCGGCCCAGCCGCAGACTGACGGCTTCACGCAGCTGGGCTGGCAGGTCGGCCTGGCGGGGCTGGGCGATGGACGCATCGAGGCCGTGCGCGAGCAGGCTCCGCGCGTGCAGCTGCGCGTGCGGCTGGTGCGCCAGGGGTGAGCCCATGGCCTTGCGCGCCCTGTACGACCTGCCGGCGCCGGCCAAGCTCAACCTGTTCCTGCACGTCGTCGGACGCCGCGCGGATGGCTACCACCTCCTGCAATCGGTCTTCGTGCTGATCGACTGGGCCGATGTGCTGCACCTCGAGCGGCGCAGCGACAGCGCCCTGGCGCGCCGTGACCTTGGGCCGGCCTTGCCGGCCGACGACTTGTGCCTGCGTGCGGCGCGCGTGTTGCAGCAGGCCAGCGGCTGCGGGCTGGGCGTAGACATCACGCTCGACAAGCGCGTGCCCACGGGGGCCGGGATGGGCGGCGGAAGCTCGGATGCCGCCACCACGCTGCTGGGGCTCAACCGCCTGTGGGGTCTGCACTGGCCCCGACAACGGCTGCTTGCCCTGGCGGCGGCAATCGGTGCCGACGTGCCCTTCTTCGTTGGGGGTAGCAACGCGGTGGTCGAGGGCATCGGCGAGCGCCTGACGCCGATCGAGCTCAACCCGGCCTGGTTTGCCGTCGTGAAGCCGCAGGCGGAGCTCGCCACGGCGACGATCTTCGCGAGCCCGCGCCTTCAACGCAGCCCCGAAGCTGTTATAGTGACGGGCTCTCTTGCAGATGCTTTCGCACCGCGTTCGGTGCCCGCAGGTTGGGTGGCACAGGTCCTTGCAGGTCATGGCCGCAACGATCTCCAGGCCGCCGCCGAGGAACACTGCAGCGAGGTGGCACAAGCTGCCGCCTGGTTGCAGGCCCGCTTCGGCAACAGCCGCATGACGGGCTCGGGAAGCGCAGTGTTTGCAAGAGCCGGTACCGGTGACCAGCCCGAAGCTGCGTTCGTGACGGAGTCACTGCCGTCGGGTTGGGTGGGTCGCCTTTGCCGCAGCCTGGCCCGGCATCCGCTTGCGGATTGGGCCGGTTGAGACGTGTTTCAGGGTGCGGAGCGATCCGCATCCGGTGTAGGGGAGTAGCCAAGTTGGTTAAGGCATCGGATTTTGATTCCGACATGCGAGGGTTCGAATCCTTCCTCCCCTGCCAGACATCCTGACACCCTGACGACCGGACGAAGCCCAGGGCTTTGTTCGCGCGCGCGAGGCAGCGGGCCTCGCATGCCAGCGGAGACCCATCGTGCTCTTCAATACCGTGCTCTTCACCGGCAACGCCAATCCGGTGCTGGCGCAGGAAATCGCCTCGCACCTGGGGGTTGAACTCGGTCGGGCGATGGTCGGGCGCTTTTCCGACGGCGAGGTGACGGTCGAGATCCGCCAGAACGTGCGTGCGCGCGACGTCTTCGTCGTGCAGCCCACCTGCGCGCCGACCAACGAGCACCTGGTGGAACTGTTGCTGATGGTGGATGCGCTCAAGCGCGCCAGCGCACGCCGCATCACCGCCGTCATCCCCTACTTCGGCTACGCCCGCCAGGATCGCCGCCCGCGCAGCACACGCGTGCCCATCAGCGCCAAGGTGGTTGCCAACCTGCTCGAGACGGTGGGGGTGGAGCGCGTGCTGACGATGGATCTGCACGCCGACCAGATCCAGGGCTTCTTCAACATCCCGGTCGACAACATCTACGCCAGTCCGGTGCTGCTCTCCGACGTCAAGAGCCGCAACTACAGCAACCTCGTCGTCGTCTCGCCCGATGTCGGGGGTGTCGTGCGTGCGCGCGCACTGGCCAAGCAGCTGGGCTGCGACCTGGCGATCATCGACAAGCGCCGCCCGGCGGCCAACGTGTCCGAAGTGATGCACGTCATCGGCGAGATCGAGGGCCGCAACTGCGTGATCATGGACGACATGATCGACACCGCCGGCACGCTGGTGAAAGCCGCCGAGGTGCTCAAGGAGCGCGGCGCGCGCAAGGTCTACGCATACTGCACGCACCCGGTGTTCTCGGGGCCGGCGATCGAACGCCTGTCCGCGTCCCGCATCGACGAGGTCGTGATCACCAACACCATCCCGCTGTCGGATGCCGCCCGGGCCTGCGCGAACATCCGCCAGCTCTCGGTTGCCTTCCTGTTTGCCGAAACCATCCGCCGCATCAGCGACGGGGAGTCGGTCACTTCCCTCTTCGCCGAGCAGAACAACAACTTCTGACGGCGCGAAGCGGCTCCATCCGGAGCCTTGTCAGGGTCGCCCTGGTCGCGGGGCGCCATCAACTTGGAGAAACCATGCAATTCACAGCCTACGAGCGTAGCGTCAAGGGGACCGGAGCGAGCCGCCGCCTGCGCAACGCCGCCAAGGTGCCAGGCATCGTCTACGGTGCCGGTACGCCGACGATGATCGAGCTCGATCACAACGCGCTCTTCTTCGCGCTGAAGAAGGAGGCCTTCCACAGCTCCATCCTCGAGATGGAACTCGGCGGCCAGAGCCAGAAGGTCCTGCTGCGCGCCTTCCAGATGCATGCCTGGAAGCCGCTCGTGCTGCACATCGATTTCCAGCGCGTCGACGAGACCACCCGGCTGCGCAAGAAGGTGCCGCTGCACTTCACCGGTGAGGAGATCTCGCCGGCGGTCAAGACCGACAAGTGCCTCATCGGCCACGTCGCCAACGAGCTCGAGATCGAGTGCCTGGCCACGCAACTGCCCGAGTTCGTCACCGTCGATCTCTCCGGCCTCGTCAAGGGGCAGTCGCTGCATGCCAGCGACCTGAAGCTGCCCGACGGGATCAAGGCCGTGCGTCACGGCACGCGCAACCCCGTGATCGTCTCGGTCACGGTGGCCAAGGAAGAGGAAGAGGTCGCTGCGACACCGGTTGTTGCGGCGCCCGAGAAGGGCAAGGGCAAGGCCAAGAAGGACGAGAAGCAGAACCGGAAGTAGGCGCAGCACCCGCTGGCGCCGCCTCTGGTGGCGCCGGATGGCTGCGTACGCAGAGGGCCCCCGGTGTGGGGCCCTCTGCTTTTGCGCAACCCCCCCGGCTGCACGCTCGCGCACAGGGCGCTTGCTGCCTATGATGGTCCATCATGATTCGACTCGTCGCCGGCCTCGGCAACCCCGGACCCGAATACGCTGGCACGCGCCACAACGCCGGCTTCTGGTGGGTCGATGCCCTGGCCGCGCTGCGGGGTGCGCGCTTGCTGCCCGAGCGCAGTTGCCATGGTCACCTCGCGCGCGTGAACCGCGGCGAGGGCCCCTTGTGGCTGTTGCAGCCGATGACCTTCATGAACCGCTCGGGGCAGGCCGTGGCCGCGCTGGCACGCTTCTACAAGATCGCGCCCGGAGAGATCCTCGTCGTGCACGACGATCTCGATCTGCCGCCCGGTCAGGCGCGGCTCAAGTGTGGCGGCAGCAGCGGCGGGCACAACGGCTTGAAGGACATTCAGGCGCAACTGGGCACGGCCGACTTCTGGCGGCTGCGGTTGGGCATCGGGCACCCGGGGGTGAAGGCCGAGGTGGTCGACTACGTCCTGCGCAAGCCGCCAGCCGAGGAACGCGAGGCGCTCGCCGCCTGCATCGACCGCACGCTGCAGGCACACGCCGAACTGCTGGCAGGGGACATGGAGCGCGCGACGATGAAGATCCACGCCGGGCCGCAGCGCCCGAAGCCGCCGCGCGGCAGCGCAGCGCCCTCGCTGTCAAGCATGCCGCCGGAGGTTGCATCATGAGGCGCACACGCGGGCCGGCGCTGGCCCTCACGGTGATGATGTTCTGCCTTGCACCCGCAGCCGGGGCGTCGGCGCAGACGGTCTGGCGTTGTGGCAGTGACGGCCGCAGCTACAGCGACCTGCCTTGCCCGGGTGGCCGCGCGCTGGACGTGGCTGATCCGCGTGACGACGACCAGCGGGCGCAGGCGCAGCAGGTGGCTCTGCGCGAGCAACAACTGGCGCAGCAGTTGCGCCAGGAGCGCCAGCAGCGCCTGCGTGAGGCGCAGGCGCGGGGCCAGGGTGCGGCGGGCATCAAGCCTGAGGAGCCCAAGACGCTGTATTCAAGGCGCGATGCGGAGCGGGAGGGCGCGCAGTGGGCGCAGCAGCCGCGCCAGCGGACGCGGCGTGCAGACTGGCGTGCAGACTGGCGTACAGACTGGCATGAGGCCGGCGACCGGGGTCGGCGGGGGCAGCGGCGCCCCTGATCGGCCCCGCCCAGGGTGTCACTCGGGGCGGGTGACGCGTTCCTTCAGCCGCCGCAGGACCGACGGGGCGACGAACTTGGAGACGTCGCCGCCCAGGCTTGCGATCTCGCGCACGAAGGTGCCGCTGACGAACTGGTACTGGTCCGAGGGTGTCATGAAGACGGTCTCGACCTCGGGCATCAGCTGGCGGTTCATGCCGGCCATCTGGAACTCGTACTCGAAGTCGCTCACGGCGCGCAGGCCACGCACGACGACCAGGCCGCCGCGCTCGACGACGAAGTCGCGCAGCAAGCCGCGAAAGGCCGTCACCTCGACGTTGCGGTAGGGCGCGGCGATCTCGGCGGCGATCTCCAGGCGCTCGGTGATGGTGAACATCGTGCGCTTGTGGTGCCCGACGGCAACGGCCAGGATCAAGCGCTCGAACAGCCGCGAGGCGCGCCGCATCAGGTCCTCGTGCCCGAGCGTCATCGGGTCGAAGGTCCCGGGATAGACGGCGGTCAGCGGCTTGCTTGGGGTCACGGTGTCGTCTCTGGGCTTTCGACGGGCGCAGTGTAGCGGCGCTGCCAGAGGCTGTGCTGCACCACGCCGGCACGTCCTGCGCGATGCAGCGCCAGACCTGGCAGCGGCTCGGCCAGAGCGTGGTCCGACTCGACGTAGAGCCAGCCGCCTTCGACGAGCAGCGGCACCGCCAGCGGCAGCGCCGCGGCCAGCAGCCCGCTGTGGAACGGCGGGTCGAGCAGCACGAGGTGAAAGCGTGCCGGCGTGCAACGTGCCATCCAGGCCAGCGCGTCGACGCCACAGACGGTCACGCTGCCAGCGCCCAGCCGCTGCTTGCTGGCCTGCAGGCTGCGGCTGAGTTCGGCGTCGCGTTCAAGCAGCACCACCTCGGCCGCGCCACGCGATGCGGCCTCGAAGCCCAGTGCGCCGCTGCCGGCAAAGGCGTCCAGCACGTGCCACCCGTCCAGGTCCTGGCCGAGCCAGTTGAAGAGGGTCTCGCGCACCCGGTCGGGGCTGGGCCGCAGGCCGCTGCGGTCGGCCACGGGCAGGCGCCTGCGCTTCCACTGGCCGCCGATCAGGCGGACGGTGTGGGTGCGGCGGGCACTCACAGGCGCACGGGAATGCCGTCGCGTGCCAGCAGCGCCTTGGCCTGGCCGACCGTGAACTCGCCGCTGTGGAAGATGCTGGCGGCCAGCACTGCGTCGGCGCCTGCGCGGCGAATGCCCTCGCTCAAGTGCTCGAGCGTGCCGACCCCACCTGAGGCGATCACCGGCACCGGCACGGCGTCGCTGACCG
>JADZCL010000105.1 GCA_020851615.1 Rubrivivax sp. | reverse complement strand
CTGGCAGGTGCGGCAACTGCCGCCACCGCCGGGCGGCAAGAAGGCCGACCTGAACCTGACCGCGCTCTTCGCCGACGGCAAGGGCACGCTCTACGCCACCGCCGAGCGGGGCTTCGTCCTGCGCTCGGCGGACGCCGGCGCGACCTGGACGTATCTCGCCACCGGCTACAACGGCTCCTTCTGGGGCGGCATCGCCCTGTCCGACGAGGTGCTGCTGGTCGGCGGGCAGCGCGGCAACGTCTACCGCAGCGCCGACGCCGGACGCAGCTGGACGCGCGTGGACATCGGCAGCCAGAACTCGGTCACCGGCTTCGCGCGCCAGGGTGAGGCGGTGCTTGCCGTCGGGCTCGATGGCCTGCAGGCGCGCAGCAGCGATGGCGGGCGCAGCTTCACCAGCGCGCAGCGACCCGACCGGCTCTCGCTGACCGCGGCGCTGGCCACCGAGGGCGGCGGCTGGATCACCGCCTCGCGGCGCGGCCTCTTCCGGGTCGACGCGAAGTAGCGCATGCGCAAGGGGGCGGGCGGCACGCCGTGCGCGTGCGGCCCGTTCACACGATGCGCCCGAACCACCACAGGCTGAGGCCCGCTGCGGCGATCGCCAGCAGCGCGCCCAGCGCGGCGAACAGCGCGCTTACCTCGGTCTCCTTGGTTTCGACGACCATGCGCGAGGACAGGCTCCGGTAGACCTTGTCCAGGTCCTCGGCGGTCCCGGCGTAGAAGTACTCGCCGTGCGTGATGAGGGCGATGTTCTTCAGCGTCTCCTCGTCCAGGCGCACGCGCATGCTCCAGCCCTCGAAGCCGATGATCTCGCCCTTGGTCGTGCCCATGCCGACCGTGTAGACGCGCACGCCGCGCTCGGCGGCCATCTTGGCGGCATCCAGCGGGTCGGGACCGGTGGTGCGCTGCCCGTCGGTGAGCATGATGATGGCCGCCGAGCGGTGGCTGCCGGGCTCGACCGGCGTGAACTTGGGCTTGCCGTCCCCGGCTGCCTTGCCCAGCGGTTGCCCGGGGAAGTTGCGCTGCCCGGTGACATGCTGGATCTCGATGCCGTGATCGGGAAAGAGCGTGGCCAGCGAGAGGATGATGCCGCTGCCCGTGGCGGTGGCGCGCTGCAGCTGGAAGCGGTCGATCGCCGCGACCACGTCGTCGTGGCTGGTCGTGGGCGCCTGCACCACGGCCGCCGTGCCGGCAAAGGCGATCACGCCCACGCGCACTTCGTGCGGCAGGGAGCGGACGAAGGTCTTGGCCGCCTCCTGGCTGGCGATCAGGCGATTGGGCTTGATGTCCTCGGCACGCATGCTGCCCGAGATGTCCATGGCCAGGATGATGGTGCGTTCGGACAGCGGCAGGGTGATCTTGGCCGCCGGCCGCGCGGTGGCCACCAGCAGTGCGGCCAGCGCCAGCAGCAGCAGGGCCGGCGGCGCATGGCGGCGCCAGCCAGGCCCCTTGCCCGCGGCCGCGCGCGCGATGCGGATGCTGGCCAGGCGCACGCTGGCGCGCTTGCGCCGCGCCAGGAGCCACAGGTAGAGCAGCACAAGCAGCGGCAACAGCAGCAGTGCCCACAGCAGCGACGGCCAGTAGAAGCTCATGCGGCGAGCTCCGGCCGCAGGTGCATGGGCATGCGCCCGGGTGCGGGCTGGCGCACGCGCAGGCGGCGCAGCTCGACGAAACGCAACAGGCTCTCGAACAGGTCGTCGTTGGTCGCCAGCTCGAGCGTGTCGGCGCCGCTGGCGGTCAGGGCCTGGCGCAGCGCGGCTTCGGCCTGCTGCGCCAGGTCGGCGTAGCGCGCACGGAAGGCAGGTTCGCCGGCGTCGACCAGCAACTGCTCGCCGGTCTCGGCGTCCTCGACGGTGACCAGGCCGACGTCCGGCAGGTCCAGCTCGGCGGGGTCGAAGACGCGCACGGCGACGACTTCGTGGCGGCGCGACAGGCGGGCAAGCGCCTGCTCCCAGCCCGGCTCGCTGATGAAGTCCGAGACCACGAAGACCAGGCCGCGCCGGCGCATCAGGCCTTCGGCTGCCAGCAGCAGGTCGGACAGCACCGTGCCGCGGCTGTCGTGCGCGGGCCGTGCCGGGCGCGGGCGCTGGCGCATGCGCTGCAGCAGCTGCAGCACATGCGTGCGCGATGCCTGCGGTGCCAGCATCGAGTCCACCTGCTGGCCGTAGAAGAGCGCGCCCACGCGGCTGCCGTGCCGGGTGAGGATGCGCGCCAGCGCGGCGACGAAGCCGGTTGCCAGTTCGAGCTTGGTGAGATCACCCGACCCGAAATCGACGCTGCCCGAGAGATCGAGCAGGAACCAGGCCGAGAGGTCACGGTCCTCGACGAAGCGGCGCACATAGGGCTGTTGCAGCCGCGCGGTGACGTTCCAGTCGATATGGCGCACGTCATCGTGGAGCTGGTACTCGCGCAGGTCGGCCAGGTCCACGCCCAGGCCGCGCCAGAGCGTGCGGTAGTCACCCTGCAGGAGGCCGTCCAGGCGGCGGATCACGGTCCACTCCAGGCGGCGCAGCAGCGCGTCGCTGGTCGGGGCCGTGGCCTTTGGGCTCATGTGGGTTGCGCGGCGTGGGCCAGCGGCTTCTCGGGTGCGCGCACGGCCTTCATGATGCGTGCGATCAGCGCGTCGCTGCTCAGGCCCTCGGCCAACGCCTCGTAGGAGAGCACGACCCGGTGGCGCAGCACGTCGGGGACGAGGTCGCTCATGTCTTCGGTCAGTGCGTAGCGCCGCCCACGCAGCAGCGCCAGCGCGCGGGCGCCTTCGACCAGGCCGATGGTTGCGCGCGGGCTGGCGCCCCAGCTGATGTAGGGAGCCAGCTCGGCCAGGCCGCAGGTCGCGGGTTGACGCGTGGCGGCGACCAGCCTGACCGCATACTGGATCAGCGCGGGATCGCAGTACACGGCGCGGCATTCGCGCTGCAGCGCGGCGAGTTGTGCGGTGTCGGCCACCGGTGCAACCTCGATGGGCGCACCGGTCACGCGCTCGGCGATCACGAACTCCTCCTCCTCGGAGGGGTAGCCCAGCAGCACCTTCATCATGAAGCGGTCGACCTGCGCCTCGGGCAGGGGGTAGGTGCCCTCGGTCTCGATCGGGTTCTGCGTCGCCATCACCACGTAGGGCTCGGGGACGGGGTGCGTCTGGCCGGCGATCGTCACCTGGCGCTCCTGCATCACCTCGAGCAGCGCGCTCTGCACCTTGGCCGGCGCACGGTTGATCTCGTCGGCCAGCAGCAGGTTGGCAAACACCGGCCCGAGGCTGGTGCTGAACTCGCCCGTCTTCTGGTTGTAGATGCGCGTGCCCACCAGGTCCGCGGGGACCAGGTCCGGGGTGAACTGGATGCGGCGGAAGACGCCCCGCACCGTGCGCGCCAGCGTCTTGATGGTCAAGGTCTT
Organism: Rubrivivax sp.; assembly: GCA_020851615.1. Taxonomy (GTDB): domain Bacteria; phylum Pseudomonadota; class Gammaproteobacteria; order Burkholderiales; family Burkholderiaceae_C; genus Rubrivivax. The sequence goes on along the minus strand of JADZCL010000105.1, from coordinate 419 downwards.
GGCCAGTCCCGGCACGCCTTCGACCAGCAGGTGCCCCTGTGCCAGCATGGCCACCAGCACGCGCTCGAGGAAGCGGTCCTGCCCGACGACGACGCGCTTGACCTCGTAGAGGATCTGCTCCATCAACGTCGCCGTGGCGGTTGGCGTCGGGGTGGCGGTATGGCCCTGGTCGTCCATGCGGTGGGTTCCGGTTGGGCAGGTGGAGGAAAGGCGCGCGGTGCGGCTCAGAAGGGCGGCATGCCGGCGGCCTGCGCGGCGTTCTCGATCGGCACCGCGAAGCCGATGCCGATGAAGGTGCGGGCCTCGCCCGGATTGAGGATCGCGGTGACGATGCCCACCACGTGCCCGTCCATCGTCACCAGGGGCCCACCGCTGTTGCCGGGGTTGGCCGCGGCGTCGAACTGGATCAGGTTGCTCAG
>JADZCL010000104.1 GCA_020851615.1 Rubrivivax sp. | reverse complement strand
TGCAAGCGCGCCTGCGCGCGCGCCAGCGCAGCGCCGATATCGGCAAAGGGCCGCCCGTGCCCCGGCACGACCAGCCGCACCGGCAGGCTGGCAACGAGGTCGAGCACCGCCTGCTGATCGCCAAAGCCGGGTTCTCCGGCGATCTCGGGGAAGATGACGCCGAAGCCGTTCTCCCACAGCGCATCGGCCGACAGCAGCACGCCGGCGCCCCGGTCGAAGAGCATCACCATGTCCGGGTCGTGGCCGGGTGCGGCGACGATCTCCCAGTCGCGCCCGCCTGCGCGCAGCAGCTCGCCGGGGGCGATCAGCGCATCGTGGCAGAAGGGCTGCATGCGCTGGCCGGTGGCGCGGTAACTGAGCGCGTCCTCGTCCCAGGTCACGACCGCATCGGCCTGCCCCGGCGGAATCGCCACCGGCACGCCGAAGGCCTGTTGCAGCACGGCGTTGCCGCCGCAGTGATCGGAGTGCAGATGCGTGTTGATGATGCGCTCGAGAGGGCGCCCCGCCAGCGCCTGCTCGACGAGCGCCAGCGTCTGCACCGCGTGGTTGACGTGCGCGGTATCGACCAGCAGCGCACCGGCCTCACCCGCGGCGGCGTGGATCAGCACGTTGTTGGCCGAGAGCCAACCCCGCTCGATGACGGTGATGCCCGACAGCGGGTCGCTCGATGCGGACGGCATGGGCTGCATCCTCCTTGTTGGGCCGGCAAGCCGATGGGTTCAGGTCCGCGGCAGCGCCCGCTGCAGCGCGGCCAGCAGGGCGCCTAGCGCCAGCACCGCCGCACTGGCAACGAAGCCACGCGCCAGGCCGCCGCTGCCGTCGGCGATCCAGCCGACTACCGTCGGCCCGACGATCTGTCCGGCGGCGAACACGATCGTGAACGCGGCAATGCCCGCCGGCCAGTCTGCTGGCGGCAGGTTGTGCCGCACCAGTGCCGTCGTCGACGCGACCACCGAGAGGAACACGCCGCCGAACAGGGCCCCCGAGACAAAGACCACCAGCGGCCGCGCGCTCAGCACCGGCAGCACGGTGGCCAGCGCCAGCAGCGCGTTGAGGATCGCCATCGGCCGCCCGTTGCGATGCCGCTGCAGCAAGCCGGCCCAGAGCCAGGACGACGCCACCACGCCCACGCCCAGCAGCACGTAGAAGCCGATCACCGACGCGCTTGGCAGCCCCTGCTCGCGCAAGAGCGTGATGATGAAGGTCATGTAGGCGATATAGCCCAGGCCGAACATCGTGTAGCCCGCCAGGCCCAAGGCCAGCCCCCCGAGCGCCGCATGCGTGCGCGGGGCGCCGGCTGCCGGCGGCGCCCGCAGGCTGCGCGTGCCAAGCGCAGTCAGCACCGTAAACAGCGCCGCTGCCAGCGCGAGCACGAGCCACGCGGCCGGCCAGCGCTGCGGCGCCGCGTCGACCAGCGGCGGCACGAGCAGCGCCGAGCCGATGATGCCCATGCCCACGCCGCCGTAGTAGATGCCCAGCACCAGTCCGCTGCGTGCCGGCACGCGGCTGGCCAGGCGCGCCGCAAGCAGGCCGCCGCCGACGAAGCTTGCCGCGCTGCACACTCCGGTGGCCGTGCGCAGCAGCGCCAGTAGCGCGTCGGCGCGCGTGGTGGCGTGCAGGGCCAGCAACAGTGCGGCACCCGCGCCGCCGGCAAGCATCAGCCAGCGCGCATCCAGGCGCCGCATCAGCCGCGGCATCAGCAGCGCACCGATCAGGTAGCCCACCGCATTGAGCGTGTTCATGCCGCCGGCGGTGACGTAGTTCCAGGCCAGATCCTGCCGCATCGGTGGCAGCAGCAGCGCGTAAGAGAAGCGCGCCAGCCCCAGCGACACGGCAGCCGCCAGCGCCAGGGCCAGCGCCGCCGGCAGCGTGCGCGCTGCGGGCGCGTCGATCATCGCGGGCGGGCCGCCCGCAATGCCGCGGCCACTTCGGCAAAGCCCGCACCGCGCTCGCCCTGCGTGATCCAGGTTGGCCAGTGCTGGAGCTGATCGGCAAAGCGGCGCAGGTTGGCCACGCCCACGCTGTGCGGGAAGCGCTCGAACAAGGGCTGGTCGTTGGTGCTGTCGCCGACGTAGACCCAGCACCCGAGTTCGTCTTCCAGACTGCGTCCGAACAGGCGCTGCAGCATCCACTGCGCGCCACTGTACTTGTCGTGGGTGCCGAACCAGCCGTTGACGTGGATGGAGCTGACCGTGGCCGTCATGCCCGCGGCCTGCATCAGCGCCACGACGCGTGCGATGGCGGCCGCATCCAGGTGGTGGAACTCACTGTGGTCGACCGCGATATCGGTCAGGCGCCCGGCGCTGTCGGTGGCCAGCACCGCCCCCGGTACCTCGCACAGCACCTGCGCGGCCACCGCCTGCAGGCGCTGCGCATTGCGCGCGCGCGTGGCCTCGTCCTGGGCAAACTCGGTGCGCACGCCACCCTGCGCGTGCGGGATCAATGCGACGGCCCCGTTCTCGGCCACCAGCGCCGCCAGCGGCCAGGCCGCGGCATGCGGCAGGCTCCAGCCGTGCGGTCGGCCGGTGATGGCGATCACCGGGACGCCGCCCGCCTGCAGATCGTGCAGCGCCTGCAGCGCCTGCGGCTCGATCGTGCCCGCCCGCGTGAGCGTGTCGTCGATGTCGGTCATCACGCCGATCACGTCCCGCAAGTCCCCAGGCGGGCACTGCGCCAGCGGCCGCGGGCGCGACGGGGCGCCGCTCACTTGCGCCAGTAGTTGTTTGCCGCGGCGATGGTCTGGAAGTTGATCGCGATGACCTGCGACGAGGCGATGAGCGCGTCAGCGTCCTCGGCGTAGACCGGACGCAGCTTCTTCAGCACCTCGACATCGGGCTGCGTGTAACGCACGCCTTTGCGACTGAGGGTGATTGCCAGATCGAAGCCCGCCTGCGGGGTGTCGGTGATCAGCGTGGGCAGCCAGGTGTCGGCCATGAGGTGGGGTCTCCAATGGGTTCGCCGACGGATCGGCGAGGGGGTTGGCGCGGGAATATGCCATGCGCAAGCCTCCTGCTGCGGCGCGTGGCTATCGCGGGCGGCCACACGCGTCGCTAGAATGCGCGCCACTTCGCTTCCGAGGAGCGTTGCGACCTCCCCGCCCGTCGGGGCAGGCCAGGCTCGGAAGACCTCCCACCGCAACTGCGCTCACCTGCACGAACGATCTCGTGGGGGGGCCTCTGGCGTCCGCCCCGCTGTCGTTCCTCCGTGCAGGGTTCACCACCGCCGGAGCCTCCATGAACGACATCCGCCCCCCTGCACGCGCCACCGATCACGCCGTCGCCGACCTCGCTCTCGCCGCCTGGGGTCGCAAGGAGATCACCATCGCCGAGCACGAGATGCCCGCGCTGATGGAGATCCGCCACGAATACGCCGCGCGCCGGCCTCTGGCCGGTGCGCGCATCGCCGGCAGCCTGCACATGACGATCCAGACCGCCGTGCTGGTCGAGACGCTGCAGGCGCTGGGGGCCTCGGTGCGCTGGGCCTCGTGCAACATCTTCAGCACGCAGGACCATGCCGCCGCGGCGCTGGCCGTGCAGGGCACGCCGGTGTTCGCCTACAAGGGCGAGAGCCTGCACGACTACTGGGACTACACGCACCGCATCTTCGAGTTCGGTGCGCAGGGCAGCGCAGCCGAGGGCCCGAACATGATCCTCGACGATGGCGGCGACGCCACGCTGCTGATGCACCTGGGCAAGCGCGCCGAGAAGGACGCCTCGGTCCTCGCCAACCCGGGCAGCGAGGAGGAGCGCGAGCTGTTCGCGGCGATCAAGGCCAAGCTGGCGGTCGATTCCAGCTGGTACAGCCGCAAGGCCGCGCAGATCATCGGCGTGACCGAGGAGACGACCACCGGCGTGCACCGACTCAAGGAGATGTCGGCCAAGGGCGCGCTGCTGTTCCGCGCCATCAACGTCAACGACTCGGTGACCAAGAGCAAGTTCGACAACCTGTACGGCTGCCGCGAGAGCCTGGTCGATGGCATCAAGCGCGCCACCGACGTGATGGTGGCGGGCAAGATCGCCGTCGTCGCCGGCTACGGCGACGTCGGCAAGGGTTCGGCGCAGGCCTTGCGCGCGCTCTCCGCGCAGGTCTGGGTGACCGAGATCGACCCCATCAACGCGCTGCAGGCCGCGATGGAGGGCTACCGCGTCGTAACCATGGACTGGGCGGCGGACAAGGCCGACATCTTCGTCACCGCCACCGGCAACAAGAACGTGGTCACCTACGCCCACATGGCGGCGATGAAGCACAACGCCATCGTCTGCAACATCGGCCATTTCGACAACGAGATCGACGTCGCCGCGCTCGAGGCCCGCTGCCGCTTCGAGGAGATCAAGCCGCAGGTCGACCACGTGATCTTCCCGGCCGAAGAGGGCCAGCCCATCAAGCGCATCATCCTGCTGGCGCGTGGGCGCCTGGTGAACCTGGGCTGCGGCACCGGCCACCCGAGCTACGTGATGAGCAGCTCGTTCGCCAACCAGACCATCGCACAGATCGAGCTCTTCACGCACAGCGATTTCTACGAGCAGGGCAAGGTCTACGTCCTGCCCAAGCACCTGGACGAGAAGGTCGCACGGCTGCAGTTGAAGACGCTGAACGCCGAGCTGACCACGCTCACCGAGGAGCAGGCCGCCTACATCGGCGTGCCGGTCCAGGGGCCATACAAGCCCGACAGCTACCGCTATTGATGAACCCGGCTGCGCAACGAATCCACAATGCATCCGCGGATCCAATGTGGAGCCATTTCATGAGTGTCAACCTGTCGATCGAGAAGGTGGTCGCCAACAGCAGCGCAATGCGCGCGCTGCTATCCGATGAAGCCGCTGCCAGCCATCCGGGCGAGCTGCCATGACCATGACCCTGCCCGTGCCGATCAGCTTCGAGTTCTTTCCCCCCAATACGCCGGTGGGCGACCAGAAGCTCGAGACCGTGGTGCGCGAACTCGGCGCGTTGCAGCCGGAGTTCTTCAGCGTCACCTACGGCGCCGGCGGCTCCACGCGCGACAAGACGCTGCACACCGTCCAGGCGATCGCGGCGGCGGGTTTCGAAGCGGCCCCGCACCTGTCGTGCGTGGGCGCCACGCGCGAGGGCATCGCCGAGATCCTGGCCACCTACCGCGCGCAGGGCATCCGGCGCATCGTCGCGCTGCGCGGCGACCTGCCCAGCGGCACGGCCGTGGCCGGCGAGTTTCGCTACGCCGCCGAGCTGGTGCACTTCATCCGCGAGGCGCAGGGCCCCGACTGGCACATCGAGATCGCGGCCTACCCTGAATACCACCCCGAGCAGCGCTACGCGCGGCACGACCTGCGGCACTTCGCCGCCAAGGTCGCCGCCGGCGCCAGCGCGGCGATCACGCAGTTCTTCTTCAACCCCGACGCCTACTTCCACTTCGTCGACGAGGTGCAGCGCCTGGGCGTGACGGTGCCGGTCGTGCCGGGGATCATGCCCATCCACAACTACGCACGCATCGCGCAGTTCGCTGCACGCGACGGCATCGAGATCCCGCGTTGGGTGGCGCTGAAGATGGAAGGCTTCATGGATGACAACGCGTCGATCCGGGCCTTCGGTCTGGACGTGGTCACGCATCTGTGCGAACGCCTGCTGGCCGGTGGCGCACCGGGGCTGCATTTCTACACGCTCAACCAGTCGAGCCTGTCGCTGGAGCTCTGCCGCCGGCTCGCCCCCTGAACCGGGCCCGCCCGCGGCGGCTACCATGGGCCCGTGACCGAGCATCGCGACGAACACACCGCCGGCGCCGACTGGACGACCCTGTTCGAGGAGTTGCCGATCGGTGCCTACCGATCGACCCCTGAGGGGCACATGCTGCGCGCCAACCGGGCGCTGGTGGCCTTCAACGGCTACGCGACGGAAGCGCAGCTGATCGCCGCGGTGCACAGCATCGAAGAGGACTGGTACGTCGACCGGCTGCAGCGCAAGCGCTTTCGCCAGGCGCTGGAGCGCGATGGCCGGGTCGTCGGCATGATTTCGCAGGTCTACCGTCACCAAACCCGCGAGCTGGCGTGGGTCAGCGAAAACGCGCATCGTGTACTCGATAGCGCCGGCCGCACGCGCTTCTTCGAAGGTACGGTCGAGGACATCACCACGCGCATGCAGGCGCAGCAGGCGCTGGAGCGCAACGACGCCCTGTTTGCCGTGCTGGCGCGCCAATTGCCCGGTGTCATGTTCCTCGAGAGCGTGGCCAGCGACGGCAGCACCCGCTTTCAGTTCGTCAGCGAAGGGGTGCGCGAGCTCTACGGCCTGGACCCCGCAGACGTCCTCGAAGACGGCGCGGCGATGCGGCGCTTGCGCCATCCCGACGACTGGAACAAGGTGCAGACCGGCCTGACGCAGGCGCGACATCAGGCCAGCGGCCATCAGGATGAATTTCGCATCGTGCGTCCGGACGGCCAGGTGCGCTGGGTGCGGGCCTCGTCTACGCCCGTGCCGGGCGACGCGGCCGGAGGACTGCGCTGCGGCCTGGTGATCGATGTCACCGCACAGCACGAGGCCGATGAACTGCGCCATGCGCGCGACCGTGCGCAGGCCGCACACCAGGCCATCGCGGCACTGCTGGCCCGCATCAGCCATGAATTGCGCACCCCGCTGAACGCCGTGCTCGGGTTCTCTCAGCTGCTGGCCATCGACACGACGTTGGCCGCCAAGCCGCAGCGCTACGCCGAAGAGGCGCTGCGTGCCGGCCGCCACCTGTTGCTGCTGGTGGACGACCTGCTGGACCTCGGACGCGCAGAGAGCGGCAAGATCACCTTGCGCACGCTGGATCTCGACCCGACCGCGGCATTGCAGGAAAGCGCGCGCCTGATCGAGGCCCTGTGCCGCGAGCTTGGGGTGATGCTGGAGCTGCCTGCACCGCCGCTGCCGGCCGTGCACGCCGACCCCGAGCGGCTGCGCCAGATCCTGACCAACCTGCTGTCCAACGCCGTCAAGTACAACCGCGCCGGCGGCTGGGTGCGCGTGCAG
>JADZCL010000103.1 GCA_020851615.1 Rubrivivax sp. | reverse complement strand
GTGCACGGCAATCACGCTCGGCCTGCGCGACGTCGTCGGTCAGGCCCGGCGGCGCGTGGCGGTCCATCAGCACCTTGCCGGCCACAAGCCGCATGCCGCGCGCATGGGCCGCCGCGAACAGCGCGTCGGCCGAGACCTTGTGCACCGTCGGCATCACGACCGCAGCCGTCGTGCCGTGCTGCAGCAGCGCATCGACGAAGCGCTCTGCCCCAGCCCGCGCTGCAGCGGGCTCCCCATGGCGCAGCTCGGCGGGGAAGGTGTAGGCCTGCAACCACTCGAGCAGCTCGGCGCCGTAGCTGGCGATCATGTCGATCTGCGGGCCATGCACGTGGGCGTCGATGAAGCCCGGCAAGACCAGGCAACCGCGGTGGTCGATACGCTGCCAGCCGGCGTCTGGCGGCTCGGCCTGTGCCCCCACGATGCGTGAGCCCTCGATCAGCAGCCAGTGGTCGGGCCGCAGGCGCACGGCGGCAGACCCGGTATCGCCCCAGGCCGGCGTGGCCGTGAAGTCGAGCAGGTCGCCGCGCAGGGCGACACGGGGGACGCTCAGCACGGGCCCACCGCGTGCGCCAGGGGGCGCGTGGTCATCCGGGTCTCTCGCTGAGTCATGTGCGTCACGTCGTGAACTTGAGCGACACTGTATTTGGAAATGCCCGCCCACGGAGTTGCGTACGCCGATGCCGCCCATCGATCCCGCTGCCACAGCACCCACGCCTGCCAGCGCCACGCCCACGCGGGCAATCCGCTTTCACTATCGCGGGGCGGTGGTCGAGGTTGCGGGCCTGGCGCCGACGACGACCGTGCTGCAGTGGCTGCGTGAGCATGCCCACGCCACCGGCACCAAGGAAGGCTGCAACGAGGGCGATTGCGGAGCGTGTACCGTGATCGTCGCCGAGCTGGCTGATTCCGGGGCCGGTCCATCGGCACATGCCACGCGGTCTGGCGGGCTCATCCTGCGCCCCATCAATGCCTGCCTGCGCTATCTGCCCACGCTCGACGGCAAGGCCCTGCTCACCATCGAGGACCTCACGGCCATCGCCGGCGGCGACCTGCACCCGGCACAGCAGGCACTCATCGAGTGCCATGGGTCGCAGTGCGGCTTCTGCACGCCCGGCATCGCGATGACGCTTGCGCACAGCTACGAGCAGCACCAGCAGGCCGGCACCCGCCCTTCGCGCCAGCAGCTTGCCGATGCGCTCTCAGGCAACCTCTGCCGCTGCACCGGCTACCGGCCCATCCTCGACGCGGGACAGCGCATGTTCGAGCTGCCGACCCGGCGGCTCGACCCGGCGCCCATCGTCGCGGCGCTGCGGGTGCTGGCGCAGGACCCGCCGCTGGCCTATTGCGCCGTCGATCCGGCATTTGGCGCACCGCGCCGCTTCGATGCACCCCGCACGCTGGCGGCACTCTCGACCCTGCGTGAAGCAAACCCGCAGGCACGCCTGCTCGCCGGGGCCACCGACGTCGGGCTGTGGACGAACAAGGCCATGCGCGACCTCGGCGACGTGATCCACATCGCAGGCGTGGCGGAGCTGGCGCAGATCCACGAACGCGCCGGCGAGCTCGAGATCGGTGCTGCGGCAACGCTTGAGGATGCCTGGGCCGCGCTGAGCGCGCATGTGCCCGGCTTGCACGAAGTCTGGCTGCGCTTTGCCTCACCGCCGGTGCGCCACGCGGGCACCATGGGCGGCAACGTCGCCAACGGCTCACCGATCGGCGACAGCGCACCGGTGCTGATCGCGCTGGACGCGCAGATCGTGCTGCGCAAGGGTGAGGACGAACGCACGCTGGCGCTGTCCGACTTCTACGTCGACTACATGCGCAACCGGCTCGAGGAGGGCGAGTTCGTGCGTGCGCTGCGCGTCCCGCTGCCCGGCGCCGGCACCGCGGTACGCGTCTACAAGCTCGCCAAGCGCCATGACTGCGATATCTCCGCCGTCTGCGCGGCCTTTGCGCTCGAACTCGACGGCGCGCTCGTGCGCCGCGTGCGCCTGGTCTTTGGCGGCATGGCGCCCATCGTCAAGCGCGCCGCAGCCGCTGAGGCCGCCTTGCTGGCACGACCCTTCGACGCGGCCAACCTGCACCAGGCGATGGCCGCGCTGGCCAGCGACTACGCGCCACTGTCGGACATGCGTGCCAGTGCGGCCTACCGGCTCAAGGCTGCGCAAGGCCTGCTCCAGCGGTTCTGGTACGAGACTCGCCACGACGCTGCCCTGTCCACGGCCGAGACGACAGTGTGGAACACCCGGCCCCACCTGGGCACACCTGGGCACACCGGCCCGAACACACCGTCGAATCCCCCGGCATGAGTCCCGCACGATGAACCAGCCTCTGCCTGCCAGGACGCTGCTCGCACAGGACGGCGCGCGCGTGGGCATCAGCCAGCCTCACGAATCGGCGCACCTGCACGTCTGCGGGCAGGCGCCCTATGTCGACGACCTGCCCGAGCGCACCGGCACGCTGCACGTCGCGCTGGGCCTGTCACCGGTCGCGCACGGACACATCACCGGCATCGACCTGGCGCTGCTGCGCAGCCAGCCCGGTGTCGTCGCCGTCCTGACGGCGGCCGACATTCCAGGCCACAACGATTGCGGGCCGATCCAGCACGATGACCCCATCCTCGCCGAACTGCGCCTGGACGCACAGGGGCGTGCCGACGGCAAGGTGCACTACCTGGGCCAACCGGTGTTTGCCGTCGTTGCGCAGACGCGCGAGCT
>JADZCL010000102.1 GCA_020851615.1 Rubrivivax sp. | reverse complement strand
TCGATGCGGGCGGCCCACCAGTCGGCGTGCAGCTTCTTCGCCTTGTCGCTCCACTTGGCGTCTGTCTCGCGCGGGATCTGCCAGTCCTGCCAGTCCTTCTTGAGGGTGGCGTTCAGCGCCTCGCGCAGCGGCTCCAGCTTCTTGTGCGAGGTCTCCCAGATCACGTCGATCTCGGCGTTGTTGGCGATGCTCTTCAGCGTGACGTGCGGCACCCGCTCGTAGACGAAGCCCTGGCGGATGTTGCCGCGCGTGGGCTGGCTGCTGGGCACGCCGCGCGCGACCTCAGCCTCCTTCAACTGGCCTTCGGGGCTGTCGGCGAGCAGGTAGTACGGGTAGCGGGCACCCATGATGCGGGCGCGGGCCAGTGCAAGGGCGACGCGTGACGTGTCGATGGTGATCCAGCGGCGACCCCATTGCTCTGCGACGTAGGCAGTCGTACCAGAACCGCACGTCGGATCGACTACGAGATCACCAGGGTCCGTCGCCATCAGCAGGCAACGCTGAACCAACTTCGTTCCGCTCTGGACAACATAGACCTTTTCGTCGGTGAAGCTTCCGGTGCCGGTGTCCGTCCAGACGTTCCCGATGGCCTGAGCCTTGAAGTCATCGAGGAATCTGATGTAGGTCAGGCTGTTGGCGGCAGCTTGAATGCGATTCGCCTTGAGTAGGCGAGCCATTCCAAGTTCGCCGGTCTTCCAGTACCCCTTGCCGGGCCCAAACTGCCGCCCGTTCACCTCGACGGGAAAGTCTCCTGGTGGCCGTTGCGAGGTGATGTTGTCGAGCCGATAGACCCCTGCGGTAAGACCCGCAGCACGTTCGGGTTCGGTCAATGGTCTGACCTTACCGTCGTCGCCCCGCAGCCAGCGATAGACGCCAGACTTGTCAGTCTCAAAGCCTTTGGCTGCGAGCGGGGCGCGGAACTTGACCGTGTCACGGTCCTTGGCGTACCAGAGCACGTAGTCGGCGGTTCCAGCGATCAACTCGGCGGACTGGCTTGCAGTCTTCACGACGGTCAACTGCGCACAGAGATTCTCTTCAAGGAAAACCTCGTCCATCAGCGCGCGCACGCGATGAACGTTTTCGTCGCCAATCTGAACGAAGACCGAACCACTCTCTGTCAGCAGATCACGAGCCAGCGTCAGGCGATCGCGCAGGTACGTCAGGTAAGAATTGATCCCGTCCCGCCACGTGTCGCGAAACGCCTTCACCTGCTCGGGCTCCCGGCTGATGTGATCGCGGTTGCCGTCCTTCACATCGCGGCTGGTCGTGCTCCACTGAAAGTTCGAGTTGAATTTGATCCCGTAGGGCGGATCGAAGTAGACGCACTGCACCTTGCCGCGCAGGCCCTCGCGCTCGGCCAGGCTCGCCATCACCTGCAGGCTGTCGCCCAGGATCATGCGGTTGGTCCAGTTCTGGTCGTGCGCGTAGAAGTCGGTCTTGTCGGCACCGGCCGGGATGCCGTTGAAGTCGCCGAACATGTCGACGGTGCCGCCCAGGCCGCCTGCGGCCTTCGCCGCCTCGGCCTCGGCCGCCTCGCGCCGCTCGCGGCTGCCCCGCAGCAGGTCGTCGATCAGCACCTTGGGGTGCACCTTTTCCTGGATATAGAGCGGTGGCGCGTTGACGACGAGGTCGGTCCAGTCCTGGGCGTCCTTGCCGCGCCAGACGAGCTGCGGGTCCAGGTCGTGGTTGCGCGCTTCCTTCTCCACGCGCAGGTGATCGGCGTTCGACGTGCCGCGCGGGTAGGTCACCTGCACGGGCTTGCGCGCCTCGTCGGCCATCAGGCTCTGGTACTCGGCCGTCGGGATGTTCTTGCGCTTGTCGTCGGCGTGCTTGAGTACTTCGACGCCCACGAACGGGGCCGCGGTCTTCCTGGTCGCCATGCGGCGTCTCCCTGGGCTTGTTGTTCTGCGTGAGGTTCGCTCAGGCTGGCTTCTTCTTCGCCCGGCCTTTCGCCGGCACCGCCTTGGCTGCGCCGCGCTTGCGCACGGGCAAGGCGCTGGGCTGCACCGGCACCCAGCCTTCGGGCAGTTCGTCGCCTGCGCGTGGCGGCTCGCCGCCGGGGCGCGCAAGGAATTCGGCCAGCGCGCTGCCCGTGGAACGCTGCCGCCGCTCTTCGAAGAAGGCCGCTGTCTTCAGCACCGCGATTTTCTCGGCCACGGCAATGGCGACGAATTGGTTCAGGCTGGTGCCATCGGCCTTGCTCAAGGCTTCGGCCTCGGCCTTGACCGACACAGGCAGGCGAAGGGGAAAGGTGGCGAGAGTGGTCATGGTCTAAGGCTCCCGAGAAATTGGCCAGGCGTGCACAGCCGCACACCGAAGCGGGCCGGCGCGCTGCCGAAATCGCGCAGGTTGAATGAAACCAAGGCGTCCGCACGCCCGTTGACAGCGGCTTCGAGCACCATTTCGTCGTTGACGTCGCGCACCTGCGGGCGCCATCGAAAGTGGCCTTGAACTTCGTCGGCCAACGCAGCGAAGTCGTTCAGCACGGCCAAGACGGTTTCGACCGACACGCGCATGGCCTGGAGTTGCTCGGGGCGCGTGAGCACGGCTTCGTACTCCAGCATCAGCGGCACGCTGACCAGTGGCTGCACCTGGCCCCGCGTGGCCAACGAAAGTATCTGCGCCGCGGCCCCGGTTCGGCTGCGCAGTGCAGCCACCATCACATCGGTATCCAGGACCACGCGCCGCATCGTCGAATGATATCGCAGGCGATGCCATTCTCAAAGGGCCTGACCCCGCTTCAGCAGGGCCTGGAAGGCGTCGAAACCGAGGGCAGGCTCCAGCTTGCGTTGCCTGGCCGCCTGCAGGTCGCCCGCGTCCTCGGCGGCGCGTTCGATGAACGTATTGAAGTCGGCTTCGAGGTCGGTGGCCGATCGGAACTCGGCAAAGGCCCAGCGGCCGAAGCTGCCCAGGGCGTTCACGCCCGGTACCCACTGGGTGGCCATCGTTTCGGCCTTGAGCACCGCGTCTTCGCCGCGGAAGCCCTTGATCTCGACGACCAGGTTCAGCGGGTCGTCGTGGCCGTCGTCAATGCGGACGATGAAGTCCGGCCGGTAGTGCCGCTGCGTGCCGCCCAGGCGATACGGCACCTCTAGCCCCAAGCTGTGGTTCTTCACGTAGGCACGCACGCGCGGGTGCTGCTCGGCCACGCGGCAGAACTCGGCTTCCCAGTCACTGTCGTAGACGACCCAGTTCACGTGGCTCTTCGGCGGCGGCCCGTTCGTCTGCCACAGGCTTTGCTTCGCGGTCGTGAAGTTCACGTGCCGGGTGCTGCCGGTCGGGTTGTACGGGTCGAGCACCACGCGCACCGCGTTCGATCCGGCCAGCGTGGCGCTGATGGCAGCATGGATGCGCTCGCAGGCCATGTCGGTGATCTCCTGGTGCATCACCTGGGCCTTCCATGTCCCGCCGGTGCACTTCAGGTGGTCGCGCACCCATTCCTGGGCGATGCCCTTGAGCTGGCCGAAGAGGTGCAGCTTCGGGTCCTGGCCCGGGTCGCGGTACTTGCGGTACAGCAGATGCTTGGCCAGGTGGAAGGCTATTGAGTTGTCGCGCGTGTCTTCCAGGTGCTGCACCGTCAGATTCACGCCAACGCCGACGATGCCCAGGTTCTGGGTGGTGGATGGGCCCACCAGGTCGGGCGTCAAGGTCAGCCCCGAGTTCGCGCTGAAAGTGGCTTTGAGCCGCTCGGCGGGCAGCTCGACGCGGTAGCCGTCGACCCTTGGGAAGCGGATCTCCAGCGCGTCACGCTCGGGGCTCACGGCCTGCACGCGGGTGGTCTTCACCGGCGGCTTGGGCGGCACGACCACCGGCTTGGCCGCGAAGTCGAACGGGATGCCCAGCACGTCGGCGTACTCGACGTCGAACAAGGCTGAAGCGTTCAGCGTGTAGCTCTGCCGGCGCAGCGCGCGGCCCACCACCTGCTCGCACAGCAGTTGCGTGCCGAAGGCCCGAACGCCGAGCACGTGCGTCACGGTGTTGGCGTCCCAGCCTTCGGTGAGCATGGAGACGCTCACCACGCAGCGGATACCTTCGCCCAGCTTGCCGGGCTTGCCGACGGTGTTCATCACCTCGCGCAGCAGGTCGGCGTCGGTGAGCTTGTCGGCGGCAGCGCGGTCGCCGGTGCGCTCCATGATCTCGCGGCGGAAGCGCTCGATGGTGTCGGCCTCGATGTCGCGGAAGCCGGGGTCGAGGGCCTCGCCCGACTCCAGTTGCTCGCTGTCGATCAGCAGCGTGCGCGGGCGGGCGAGCTTCTGGCCGTGCTCGTCGTAGTTGCGGAAGAGCTCGAGGCGGCCGTTCTCCAGCGAGCGGGTCTCGGTCTTCTCGCCATCCGGGCCGGTGTGCTCGATGGTTCGCTCGAAGCCGGCGATGTAGTCGTAGACGAGCTTCGACGTGGCCGTGTTGTTGCACACCACGATGAAGACGGGTGGCACCTCAATGCCCTGCGCCTGCCAGCTGTCGAAGATCTTGGCGTAGTGGCCGTAGAGCGCTTCGAGCGCGGTGTACAGCTCGGTCGGCAGGGCCAGCGGGTCCAGCTTGCCTGCGGTGCGCACGCCCTTCTTGGGCATTCGCTTGCCGATGTGGTCCCACAGGTTGCGGAACTTCGGGGCGTCGGCGCCGGTGATGTTGTCGGACACCGGCACGCGCGGCAGCTTGACGATGCCGCACTCGATGGCGTCCATCAGCGAGAAGTCGCACATGGTCCACGGGAACAGCGTGCCTTCGGCATAGCCGGAGCCGCGCAGAAAGAACGGCGTGGCCGAGAGGTCAAAGACCACCGGGACGCTCAAGCGGCGCTTCACGGCCTCGATGCCGCTGATCCAGAGGCGGGCCGCCTCGTTGTTCTTCTTCGCCTCGTCCTTCTCGTCGCCCTTCAGGGAGTCGATGTCGGCGTCGGCTTCGGAATCCTCCTTCGGCCTGGCGCGGTAGCAGTGGTGCGCTTCGTCGTTGATGACGAGCACGTTCCTGATGCCCATGAGTTCGGGCATCACACGCTGCAGCATCTGGCCTTCGGTCTCCAGCGTCTGCAGCGGGGCGCCGCG
>JADZCL010000101.1 GCA_020851615.1 Rubrivivax sp. | reverse complement strand
GCGTCGCAGGCCAGCGCCACCGGCTCGGCGTGGAAGTTGCCCCCGCTCAGCAGCACGCCGTCGGCGGCAAAGACGAGCGGGTTGTCGGTCACCGCGTTGGCCTCGCGCAGCAGCACGCAGGCGGCGTGGCGCAACTGGTCCAGGCAGGCGCCCACGACCTGTGGCTGACAGCGCAGGCAGTACGGGTCCTGCACGCGGTCGTCGCCCTGCTCGTGGCTCCTGCGGATCGCACTGCCCTGCAGCAGGGCGCGGTAGTACTGCGCGACATCGATCTGCCCGGGCTGCCCGCGCAGCGCATGGATGCGCGGGTCGAAGGGGCTGTCGCTGCCCCGCGCGGCGTCGACCGTGAGCGCGCCGATGACCAGCGCGGCCTCGAGCACGGGCTCGAAGCGAAAGAGCGCGTGCAGCGCAAGGGCCGTGCTCGTCTGCGTGCCGTTGATGAGCGCCAGCCCCTCCTTGGCCGCCAGCTGCAGCGGCACGATGCCGTGTGCGGCCAGGCCCTCGCCTGCGGGTGTGCGCCGCCCGGCCGCGTCGATGAACTCGCCCTCGCCCATCAGCGCCAGCGTCATGTGCGACAGCGGCGCCAGGTCCCCCGAGGCGCCCACCGATCCCTGGCTGGGCACCAGCGGCACCAATCCGGCGTTGTGCACCGCCAGCAGGGTATCGATGACCAGCGGCCGCACGCCGCTGTGCCCACGCGCCAGGCTCGCCGCCTTGAGCGCGAGCATCAGCCGCACCACCGGCGCCGACAGGGGCTCGCCCACGCCCACGCTGTGGCTGCGGATGAGGTTCCACTGCAGCGTGGCCAGGTCCTCGTGGCCGATGCGCGTGCTGGCGAGCTTGCCAAAGCCGGTGTTGACGCCGTAGACCGGCGCATCGCCATCGGCTGCGGCCTGCACCAGCGCGGCGCTGGCCTGGACCGCCGGCAGCGCCTGCGGGTCGATGTGCAGGCGGCAGCCGCCGGCGTGGATGGCCTGCAGTTCGTCCAGGCCCAGGTGTCCGGGTCGCAGCAGCATCAGCGCCCCAGCATCGGCAGTTGCAGGCCCTGCTCGCGGGCGCAGGCGATGGCGTCCTCATAGCCCGCATCGGCGTGGCGCATGACGCCGGTGCCGGGATCGTTCCAGAGCACGCGCTCGATGCGCCGGGCCGCGGCCTCGCTCCCGTCGCAGACGATCACGACCCCGCTGTGCTGGCTGTAGCCCATGCCGACCCCGCCGCCGTGGTGCAGGCTGACCCAGGTGGCGCCGCCGGCGGTGTTGAGCAGCGCGTTCAGCAGCGGCCAGTCGCTGACCGCATCGCTGCCGTCGCGCATGGCCTCGGTCTCGCGGTTGGGGCTGGCCACGCTGCCCGAATCGAGGTGGTCACGGCCGATGACGATCGGCGCCTTCAGCTCGCCGCTCTTGACCATCTCGTTGAAGGCCAGGCCCGCGCGGTGGCGCTCGCCCAGGCCGATCCAGCAGATGCGCGCGGGCAGACCCTGGAAGGCGATGCGCTCGCCGGCCATGTCCAGCCAGCGGTGCAGGTGCGCGTCGTCGGGGAAGAGCTCCTTCATCTTGGCATCGGTCTTGCGGATGTCGTCCGGGTCGCCCGACAGCGCCACCCAGCGGAAGGGCCCCTTGCCGCGGCAGAACAGCGGGCGCACATAGGCCGGCACGAAGCCGGGGAAGTCGAAGGCGTTCCTGACGCCGGCGTCGAAGGCGACCTGGCGGATGTTGTTGCCATAGTCGACGGTCGGGATGCCCTGCGCCTGGAACGCGAGCATGGCCTGCACATGGATCGCGCAGCTCTGCGCCGCGGCCTCGCGCAGCGCGGCGTGCTGCGCCGGGTCGGCCTGCGCGGCGCGCCAGCGCTCGACGCTCCAGCCCTGTGGCAGGTAGCCGTTGAGCAGGTCGTGCGCACTGGTCTGGTCGGTCACCAGGTCAGGCCTGACGCCGCGCTTCACCAGCTGGGGCAGGATCTCGGCGGCGTTGCCCAGCAGTGCCACGCTGACAGCGCGACCCTCGGCGCCATGGCGGGCCATGCGCGCCAGCGCGTCGTCGAGGTCGCTGGCCTGTTCATCGACATAGCGGCTGCGCAGCCGGAAATCGATGCGGCTTTGCTGGCATTCGATGTTGAGCGAGCTGAAGCCGGCAAACGTGGCCGCCAGCGGCTGCGCGCCGCCCATGCCCCCCAGGCCTGCGGTGAGGATCCAGCGGCCGCTGACGTTGCCGCCGTAATGCTGGCGTGCGGCTTCGGCGAAGGTCTCGTAGGTGCCCTGCACGATGCCCTGGCTGCCGATGTAGATCCAGCTGCCCGCTGTCATCTGCCCGTACATCATCAGGCCCTTGCGGTCGAGCTCGTCGAAGTGCTCCCAGGTCGCCCAGCGGGGAACCAGGTTGGAGTTGGCCAGCAGCACGCGCGGCGCATCGGCATGCGTGCGAAACACGCCCACCGGCTTGCCCGATTGCACCAGCAGCGTCTGGTCGGGCTGCAGGCCGCGCAGGCTCTCGAGGATGGCGTCGAAGCAATCCCAGTTGCGCGCGGCGCGGCCGATGCCGCCGTAGACGACCAGCGCATCCGGGTTCTCGGCCACCTCGGGATCGAGGTTGTTCTGCAGCATGCGATAGGCAGCCTCGATCAGCCAGTTGGCGCAGGTGATGGCGCTGCCGCGCGGGGCGCGCACCGGACGGGCCTGGGCCCGGGCATGGACGGCGCTGAGATCGGTCATGGTGGTTTCCCCATACAGGAAGGCACGCATCGTACTTGTCTAGACAAGTCTAGGCAAGTACCATCACACTCATGGTTTCCACCCAGTCGGCGCAGGCCCCCTACGCCCGCGTCAAGCAGTACCTGAAGGATGGCCTCGCCGACGGCACCTGGCCGGCGGGCGCGCAGATGCCCTCCGAGGCCGAGCTGATGGCACGCTTCGGGCTCAGCCGCATGACCGTCAACCGGGCGCTGAAGGAGCTGCAGGCCCAGGGCCTGGTCGAGCGCAGCCAGGGCGTGGGCACCTTCGCCGCGCGGCTGCACCGCGTCAGCTCCACGCTCACCCTGCGCGACCTGCACGAGGAGATCGTCGAGCGCGGCCACACGCACCACGCCGTCGTCCACCGGCAGCGCACAGAGAAGGCCGCTGCTGCACTGGCCGCGCAGCTGGGCCTCGGGGTGGGCGCGCGCGTCTTCCACACGCTCATCGTGCACCACGAGAACGGCGTGCCGCTGCAGTGCGAGGACCGCTACGTCAACCCGGCCTGCAGCCCCCACTATCTGGAGGCCGACTTCACGCGCACCACGCCCACGCAGGTGCTCTTCGAGACCACGGCGCTGTGGCGCGCGCAGTACACCATCGAGGCCGGGGCGCCCACGCCCGAGGAGGCGCGGCTGCTGGGCATCACGCTGCGCGAGCCCTGCCTGGTCGTCACCCGCGCGACCTTCACCCGCACCGCCACGATCACGCTGGCACGGCTGGTATACCCGGGTTCGCGCTATCAACTGCAGGGCATATTCCAGCCTTGAGCCGATCGATCACCCAACCCGCCATGAATCCCCACCTCGTCGACCTGCACGCCTGCATGCCGCAGCCCTGGCGCAACGGCGGCGGCCGTACGCGAGAGCTGCTGGCCTGGCCGCAGCCGCAGGACTGGCAGCTGCGCGTGAGCGTGGCCCGCATCGACCGCAGCGGCCCGTTCTCGGCATTCCCCGGCATCTGGCGCGGCTTTGCCGTGCTGCACGGCCACGGCGTGGTGCTCGACCTGCCCGGGGGTGCGCGCACGCTGACGCCGGCGGACGCTGCCATCGCCTTCGACGGCGAGGCCGCACCGATGTGTCACCTGCTGGACGGCCCCACCGAGGACCTGAACCTGATGGTGCGTCGCGACGCCGGCCACGCGGCGCTGCAGCGTGCCGAGCCCGGCGGCACGATCGACGGCATGACGCGCTGGCGGGCGGTCTTCGCCGGCTCGCTCACGCACCTGGATATCGACGATCACACGACGACGCTTGGCGCCGGCACGCTGGCCTGGAGCGCTGCACACGAGCCCTCCTGCTGGCGCCTGCACGATGGCGGCCCGGCCTGGTTCCTGACCCTGACGGATTGACGCCCGATGCGCACGCTCTACCGCCACGCCCGCCTGGCCACACTGACCGGCCCGCTGCCCTGGGGCTGGATCGAGTCCGGCGCGCTGCTCGTCGACGGCGACCGCATCGCCTGGGTCGGCGCGGAGCAATCGCTGCCCGCATGCCTGGCTTGCGATGCCGAGGTCGACCTCGGCGGCGCTCTGCTCACGCCCGGCCTCGTCGACTGCCACACGCATCTCGTCTACGGGGGTGACCGCGCCGCCGAGTTCGAGCTGCGCCTGCGCGGCGCCAGCTACGAGGAGATCGCACGCGCCGGCGGCGGCATCCGCAGCACGCTGGCGGCCACCCGGCACGCCAGCGACGAGCAGCTGTACGCCGGCGCCGCGGCACGCGCGCGCTGCCTCATCGCCGAAGGCGTGACGACGCTGGAGGTGAAGTCGGGCTACGGCCTGTCCGAGGCGCACGAGGCCCGCTGCCTGGCCGTTGCGCGGCGGCTCGGGCGCGAGCTGCCGTTGACCGTGCGCACGACCTCGCTGGCCGCGCACGCGCTGCCGCCCGAGTTCGAGGGCCGCCAGGACGACTACGTCGACACGCTGATCGAGTGGCTGCCGGCGCAACTGGGCGCCGGCCTCGTCGATGCCGTCGACGTCTTCTGCGACCGCATCGGCTTCACGCCGGCGCAGACCGAGCGCATCTTCGGCGCCGCGCAACGCCTGGGGCTGCCCGTCAAGCTGCACGCCGAACAGCTCTCCGACCAGGGCGGCGCAGCACTTGCCGCGCGCTACGGCGCACTCTCCTGCGACCACCTCGAGCACCTCTCGGCCGCGGGCGTGGCGGCCATGGCCGCCGCCGGCACGGTGGCCGTGCTGCTGCCCGGGGCCTACTACTTCCTGCGCGACACGCAGCTGCCGCCGGTACAGGCGCTGCGCGAGGCCGGCGTGCCGATCGCCCTGGCCACCGACCACAACCCGGGCTCCTCGCCGGTGCTGTCGCTGCTGCTGATGCTGAACATGGCGTGCACGCTCTTCCGGCTGACCCCCGAAGAGGCCTGGCGCGGCGTCACCGTCAATGGCGC
>JADZCL010000100.1 GCA_020851615.1 Rubrivivax sp. | reverse complement strand
CGAGTCGTCCACCGCCTGCCGGATGCGCGCGGGGCGCAGGCCGGTGCGCCCCTCACCCATGTCCATGCCGACCTTGGTCGCCAGCACAATGCGCTGGCGCAGGCCCGGGCGTGCGGCCAGCCAGCGGCCGAGCACGGTCTCCGACTCGCCGCCATGATGGCCAGGTGCCCAGCGTGAGTAGACGTCGGCCGTGTCGACGAGATTGAAGCCGTCACCGACGAAGGCGTCCAGCAAGGCGAAGGAAGTCGGCTCGTCGGCGGTCCAGCCGAAGACGTTGCCGCCAAAGGCCAGCGGCGCGACGGCAAAGCCGCTGCGGCCCAGGGCGCGGTAGGTAGGCAGGTTCATGCAGCACGTGAGGTGAGGCGGTGGGGCGCCCATTCTGGCCCCACGCCGTTTGCGGTGCTGCGGCGCTGCGGCTCTTCAGGACCGGTTGCGCCCGGTCATCTCGTGCCCGATCTGCGCCGCGGCAGCCGGATCCAGCGCCATGCGTGCAGCAGGGAAGGCGTTGGCTTCCTCGGCGGCGATGTGCATGCGGTAGAGCGCCGCGTAGCGTGCCCAGGCGACGAACTCCGCCGGTCCCGCGGCCACCCAGGTGCTGCTGGCCACTTCGCAGAGGCCGCCGCGCAGGGCCAGCCATTGGCGGTGCAACTCGTGATGCTCCTGCTCGATCTGTGCGGCGAAGGCTTCGTCACCGGCGGCGCGCAAGAGGGGCACGAGGTGGCGCTCTTCTTCCTCGTGATGCTGGGGGGCGAGGAAGTCGAAGCACTCCAGCACGTCGTGCGCCATGCGGGCCGTGTGCGCGTCGCAGCCGTGTACGGGCAGGCGCGCCGCCAGGCGTTCCATCTGGATCAGCGAGCGCCGAACGCGTTCGTGTGCGGCCTCCAGGCGCGCCAAGGGATCACTTGGGCCGGTGCCCTGATTTGGCTGGTGCGTCACGAATTGCTCGCTGTGTCGCGCGGCCATCGGACAACGAAGGCGACTTGGGCGCTCGGATGTTGGGATGGCGCAAGCATGGTCTGGACAAATCCGCCTGACCTTGAACTGGGTTTGTTTTTCGGCAAGAGCCGACGCTTGGAGCCGCATGGCTTGAACCAGTTCAAGGACGCGCAACGCGTACGGACCCAGCATTTACCCCAGGTTCACACGAGGTCCACCGGACCAAGGAAGGAGAAGACGTGAAGATTCCCAAGCTCAATGTCGCAACCGCCGGCATGCTGATGCTGGTCTCGGCCGCCGCGCTGAACGTCCACGCCCAGCAGAAGCCCGTGCCCGGCATGTCGCCGGCCGAAGTCAATCTGCAGGCCGGTTCATCGCCCCTCAGTGAGGTGCCGATGTACCAGAGCACCAACCCCAAGGCCCCGCCGATGACGCAGGCCGAGTTCGACCGCGCGCGCCAGATCTACTTCGAGCGCTGCGCGGGCTGCCACGGCGTGCTGCGCAAGGGCGCCACCGGCAAGCCGCTGACGCCCGACATCACGGTCGGCCGCGGTACCGACTACCTGAAGGTCTTCATCGCCTACGGTTCCCCGGCCGGCATGCCCAACTGGCAGACCTCCGGCGAGATGGACGAGAAGACCGTCGACCTGATGGCGCGCTACATCCAGCACGATCCTCCGACACCGCCGGAGTTCAGTCTGGCCGACATGAAGAAGACCTGGAAGGTCGTCGTGCCGCCTGAGCTGCGCCCGAAGAAGAAGTTGAACAGCTACAACATCGACAACATCTTCTCGACCACGCTGCGCGACACCGGCGAGATCGCGTTGATCGACGGCGACACCAAGAAGATCATCAACATCATCAAGACCGGCTACGCGGTGCACATCAGCCGCACGTCGGCCTCGGGCCGCTACCTGTTCGTGATCGGCCGCGACGCCAAGGTCAACATGATCGACCTGTGGATGGAAAAGCCCGACAACGTGGCCGAGATCCGCGTCGGTCTCGAGGCGCGCTCGGTCGACACCAGCAAGTTCAAGGGCTACGAAGACAAGCTGGCCATCGCCGGCACCTACTGGCCGCCGCAGTTCACGATCATGAAGGGCGACACGCTGGAGCCGCTGAAGATCGTGGCCACCCGCGGCATGGTCGTGGGCACCCAGGAGTACCACCCCGAGCCGCGCGTGGCCTCCATCGTGGCCAGCCACTTCAAGCCCGAGTTCGTCGTCAACGTGAAGGAGACGGGCAAGACGCTGATGGTCGACTACTCCAACCTCGACGCGCTGAAGATGACCGAGATCGGCTCGGCCCCCTTCCTGCACGACGGCGGCTGGGACAGCTCCAAGCGCTACTTCATGGTGGCGGCCAACAACAGCAACAAGATCGCCGCCATCGACGCCAAAGACGGCAAGCTCGCCGGCCTGACCGAGGTCGGCAAGATCCCGCACCCGGGCCGTGGCGCGAACTTCGTGCACCCGAAGTTCGGTCCCGTCTGGGCCACTGGCCACCTGGGCGACGAGACCATCTCCCTGATCGGCACCGACCCCAAGAAGCACAAGGAGTACGCCTTCAAGCAGGTCGCGCAACTCAAGGGCCAGGGCGGCGGCAACCTCTTCATCAAGACGCATCCGAAGTCCAACCACCTCTACACCGACACGACGCTCAACCCCGATCCGAAGCTGTCGCAATCGGTGGCCGTGTTCGACCTCAAGAACCTGGACAAGCCCTTCACGGTGCTGCCGGTGGGCGAGTGGGCCGGCCTGAAGGACGACGGCGCCAAGCGCGTCGTGCAGCCCGAGTACAACAAGGCCGGTGACGAGGTCTGGTTCTCGGTCTGGTCGGCGAAGAACAAGGAAAGCGCCATCGTCGTCGTCGACGACAAGACGCTCAAGCTCAAGGCTGTGATCAAGGACCCGCGCCTGATCACGCCCACGGGCCACTTCAACGTCTACAACACCCAGCACGACGTCTACTGACAACGCCTGAGTGATTGACGGGGGGCCGGAGTGCGTTGCGCTCCGGCCCCCCGTGCCCTTTGCAGAGGCACTCCGATGGTCTGGCACGCGGCGCGGCGGCGCTTCACGCTGCAACTGGCCTTGCTGCTGGCCGGCGTACACACGGCAAGGGCAGGGGCAGGGGCAGCGCGGCCGGGCCTGCAATCGGCCGATGGGCGCTGGCAGATCCGCATCGACGCCAATGGCGAGGGCGTCGTGGTGCACGCCACGGGCGATGGCTCGCTGCGGCGTGCGCATGCTGCGGTCTCGCTCGATGGCCGGGAACGCGGGCGGCCCGCTGCGTTCCAGGCCCCGGCTGCGCGGCGCAGCTTCGTCGTCGCCTTCGCCGGCATGCCCGAGCTGTGGGAGATTCCGCTGGACCCGGGCGCCGAGCCCATCTTCGACGGCTACGTCCACGACTACCGCATGGGCGAGGCGATCGCCAAGCCCGGCTTCCTGGGCGTGCGGCGCACGCGCCTGGAGGAGCCGCTGCCCGGGCCCGCGCTGGCCACCCATGGGGCCTATGTGCTCGGCCGTGCGGCCGATCGTTCGACGGCGCAGGGTCCGCGTGCCGTGCTCGTGCTGGTGCACCTGGACGTGCGGCGGACGATCGCGCGCTTTGAGGTCGATGCCGATCCCGACCTTGCACGTGCCCAGCCGCAGGTGTCGGCCGCCGATGCGGCCGGGGGTGCTGCCCGCGAGCTGCTCGTCGTGCCCGATCGTCGCGGCGGCGCGCCGCTCGCGATCGACCTGCGCGCAGCACGCCTGCTGCCGCGCTGAAGGCGCGCGGCCTCAGCGCGGCTGGTAGGTCGAGAGACGCTGCACGTCGAGGATGTGCACGTCGCGCTTGTCGATGCGCACCAGGCCCGCGGCCTCGAGTTCGTGCAGCACGCGCGAGAAGTACTCCGGCGTGAGCGACAGGCGCGAGGCGATGGTGGCCTTGCTCACCGGCAGCGAGACGGTGAGCACCTCGCCGCTGACGCAGTCCTCGGCCACCTGGTCGCGCAGCAGGTAGCCGATCACGCGCTGCATGCCGCTGTGCAGCGCGTAGCTCTCGACGTCGTGGATCAGGCCATGCAGACGCCGCGAGATGCCCGCCAGCATGCGCATGGCAAATCGCGGATCGCGCTCGACCTCGCCGACCACGGCCGCCTTGCCGATCGAGAGCACCAGCGAGTCGGCCAGCGTCTGTGCGTTGAGGATGTAGGGCCGGCCGGTGAACATCAGCGCCTCGGCAAAGCTCTGGCCCGGGCCGATGATCTCGATCACCTTCTCGGCACCCGTCGGTGAAACGACGTAGAGCTTGACCTGTCCCGTGACTGCGACGTGAAAGGCGTTGCAGGGCTCGCCGACCCGAAACACCATCTCGCCGCGCACGAGGCGACGCAACGAGCAGCCCTGCGCGAGCCGGTCGAGCTCGAGGGCGTCCATCTCCTGGAACAGCGGCTGCATCGACAGGTAGCGAGGCAGGTTGAAGCCGCTGACGGGGCGGGCCGGTTCTTCTATGCAGGCAGGCGCGGGCGCGTTCTGCAGCGCGCCGGATGGGTCAGTTGAGAAAAGTCAAACGACCGATGATAGGCCAGCCTCAATGCCCCGCCGCCTCGGCATCGACGGCCTGCTGCACGGCGCGGTAGAAGGCATCGCGGGCGGGGTGGGCGACGGGGTCACTCGCACCGCCGCCCCAGTCGGCATTGACGACGACCACCACGCGCCGCTTCGGGTCGATGAAGATGCCCTGTCCGAAAATGCCACGCGCGGCAAAGCTTCCGTCGTCGTAGGTCCACCACTGGTAGCCGTAGCCGCGCCCGGGCACGCCGATGTCGGCCTGCTTGTGCGTGGCCTCGGCCAGCCAGCCCGCGGGCACGATGCTGCGGCCGCCGACCTGCGCGCCGTCGAGGATGAACTGGCCAAAGCGCGCGTAGTCCCGTGGCGAGGCCTGGATGCAGCAGCCGCTGATCTCGGCGCCGCTCTTGCTGAGCAGCCAGGTCGCCTGTTGCTCGACGCCGATGTGCTGCCAGATCTTCTCCTGCAGGTATTGCGCCAATGGCCGCTGGGTTGCGCGCATCACGAGGATGCCGATCAGGTTGGTCTCGCCGGTGCTGTAGTGCCAGCGCGTGCCCGGCGGCGCGGCCCGGGGCAGGCGCCGCATGTAACTCACCAGCGCGTCGACGCCGGGCTCGGGCTGGTGCTTGTTGAAGCGCGCGACGTCCGACTGCGGATCGGCGTAGTCCTCGTTCCACTGCACGCCCGAGGTCATGGTCAGCAACTGGCGCACGCTGACGTCGTCGTAGGCCGAGCCCTTCATGTCGACGATGTAGTCGCTCACCTTGTCGTCCATGCTGCGGATGTGACCATCGGCAAGTGCTGCGCCCACCAGCGTCGACGTGAACGACTTGGCCACCGAGAAGCTCGTCCAGCGCCCGCTGCCGTCGAAGTCCAGGCCGTAGCGCTCCAGGCGCAGGAGCCCGTTGTGCAGCACCAGCAGCGCCGCACTGCGCTGGCCGGCCATGTAGGCATCGACGTCAAGCGGGAGCTTCAGCGGCGGCCCCGGCGGCAGCGGGCTGACCTGTGCGCCCGGCAGCACGACGTGCGAGCGGGCCAGCAGCGGGATGCGGTCGAGCGCGCGGAACGCGGCGTCGCGCTGGGGCGTGGTCCAGAACAGCAGGTCGCGGTTGGT
>JADZCL010000099.1 GCA_020851615.1 Rubrivivax sp. | reverse complement strand
GGCAGCAGCAGGTTCTCCTCGCAGCTCAGCGAGGCGAGGATGCCGCGCTCCTCCGGGCAGTAGCCCACGCCCAGGTGTGCGATGCGGTGCGGGGGCATGCGCACGGTGTCGACGCCGTTGACGTGGATGGAGCCGGTGCGCTTGCCCACCAGACCCATCAGCGCCCGCAGGCTGGTCGTGCGACCGGCGCCGTTGCGGCCCAGCAGGCTGACGACCTCGCCCCTGCCCACGCGCAGGTTCACGCCATGCAGGATGTGCGACTCACCGTACCAGGTGTGGACATCGCGGAACTCGATCGCGGGGGTGCTTGCGCTCATGACTCGTGCAGCGCTCAGGCGCCCGCGCCTTGCAGCTCTTCTTCGGCGCTGCCCATGTAGGCCTGCAGGACCTGCGGGTTGCGTGACACCTCGGCGTAGGGCCCCTCGGCGATCACGCGCCCGAATTGCAGCACCGTGATGGTGTCGGCGATGCTGCCGACAACCCCCATGTTGTGCTCGACCATCAGGATGGTCCGGTTGGCAGCCACCTTGCGGATCAGCTGCGTCACCATTTCAACGTCCTCGTGGCCCATGCCCTGCGTGGGTTCGTCCAGCAACATCACCTTGGGATCCATGGCCAGGGTGGTCGCGATCTCGAGCGCACGCTTGCGGCCGTAGGGCAGCTCGACCGCGGGCAACGCGGCGAACTCGGCCAACCCGACGTGGTCCAGCAGTTCCATGCAGCGGCCGTCGAGCTGGGCCAGCGTACGCGAGGACTGCCAGAAGTTGAACGCCGTACCCAGCGTGGGTTGCAGCGCCACGCGCACGTTCTCGAGCGCTGTCATGCGCGGGAAGGTCGAGGAGATCTGGAACGAGCGCACCATGCCGCGGCGAGCCACCTGCGCCGGCTTCTCCTTCGTGATGTCCACGCCCTCGAACAGGATCTGCCCGCGCGTGGGCTCGTGGAACTTGGTCAGCAGGTTGAAGCAGGTTGTCTTGCCCGCGCCGTTGGGGCCGATGAGGGCGTGGATGGAGCCGCGGCGGACCTTCAGGTCGACGTTGTCGACTGCCACGAAGCCGTTGAAATCCTTCAACAGGCCCCGGGTCTCGAGGATCACATCGGCGGACATCGTAGGGGTTTGCGAAATGGCGGCGGTCGCGCCCAGCTGCGCGCTGGGGGCATTATTCGGGCTGCGGCTGATGCGCCACGCCCGGGTTTGTGCTTAAGCGCGAACGCGATGGCCGGCAGATCATCGGCTGCAGCCGGGGCGCGGCGCCCCCGCCCCGCCGCCCACACCCTGACTGACTGACTGACGAGCCCTGGCATGAACATCTACGAGCAGCACCTGGATCGGCAGTCGGCAAACCATGTTGCGCTGAGCCCGGTCAGTTTCATCGAGCGCAGCGCCGAGGTCTTCGGCGACCTGCCCGCCGTCGTCCACGGCCAGCGTCGCTACAGCTGGGCCCAGGTGCGCGAGCGCACGGCACGCCTGGCTGCGGCCCTGCGCGCAATGGGCGTCGGCTGCGGCAGCACGGTCAGCGTGATGCTGCCCAACACCCCGGAGATGGTCGAGGTGCACTACGCCGTGCCGGCGCTGGGCGCCGTGCTCAACACCCTGAACACCCGGCTGGACGCGCCATTGCTGGCCTGGCAGATGAACCATTGCGAGGCCAGCGTGCTGATCACCGACCGCGAGTTCGCTCCCGCGATGGCCGAGGCGCTGGCTCGACTGCAGCGCGAGCACGGCCGCACGCTGCAAGTCATCGACGTCTGCGACAGCGAATACGACGGTGCCGGCGAGCGCGTGGGCAACCACGAGTACGAGGACTTGCTGGCGGCACACCCCCCGCTGGCGCGGCTGGAGGGCCCAGCCGACGAGTGGGATGCGATCGCCGTCAGCTATACCAGCGGCACCACTGGCGACCCCAAGGGCGTCGTCACCCACCACCGCGGCGCCTATCTGAACGCGGTCTGCAACGCGGCCACCTGGACCATGCCGCACTTCGCGAAGTATCTCTGGACGCTGCCGATGTTCCACTGCAACGGCTGGTGCTTCCCCTGGACGATCGCGCTGCTGGGTGGCACGCACGTGTGCCTGCGCCGCGTCGAGGCGAAGGCGATGCTGGACGCGATGCGTGAGCACGGTGCCGACCACTACTGCGCCGCGCCCATCGTGCACAACCTGATCCTCAGCGCGCCGCCCGAGTGGCGCGAGGGCATCCCGCAGAAGGTGCGCGGCATGGTTGCGGGGGCCGCGCCGCCGGCCTCGATGATCGAGGGCATGGCGGGGATCGGCTTCGACATCACCCACGTCTACGGCCTCACCGAGGTCTACGGGCCGGCCAGCGTGGCGGTCAAGCGCGACGACTGGGCCACGCAGAGCCTGTCCGAGCAGACGCGGCTGAACGGGCGCCAGGGCGTGCGCTACGCCATGCAGGAAGCCATGACGGTGATGGACCCGCAGACGATGGCCGAGGTACCGCCTGATGGCCAGACCATGGGCGAGATCATGTTCCGCGGCAACATCGTGATGAAGGGCTACCTGAAGAACCCGGCCGCTACCGACAAGGCCTTCGAAGGGGGCTGGTTCCATACCGGCGACCTGGCGGTGCTGGAGAGCGACCGCTACGTGAAGATCAAGGACCGCAGCAAGGACATCATCATCAGCGGCGGCGAGAACATCAGCTCGATCGAGGTCGAGGATGCGCTCTACCGCCACCCGGCGGTGCTGGCATGCGCGGTGGTCGCCCGCCCCGACCCGAAGTGGGGCGAATCGCCGGTGGCCTTCGTCGAGACCCGGCCCGGGGCCAGCGTGACGGCGGCCGAGCTGATCACCCACTGCAAGGGCCTGCTGGCCGGCTACAAGGTGCCCAGGGAGATCCGCTTCGAGCCGATCCCCAAGACGAGCACGGGCAAGATCCAGAAGTTCCAGCTGCGCGAGCGCGCGCGCAGCCGTTCGGCGATCGAGTGAAGCGCCGCCGCGCGCGCTACGATGGCATCCACGGGCCCGGCGTGGGCGTGACCGGAGAACGACCGATGAGCGAAGAGCCGCTGCTGCTGCAGACCCGCGACGACCGCGGCGTCGTCACGCTGACGATGAACCGGCCGCAGGCCTTCAACGCCTTGTCCGAGGCGATGCTCTCGGCGCTGCAGGACGGCCTCGACGCACTGGCCGGCGACGCCGCGGTGCGGGCGATCGTCATCGCCGCCGCGGGGCGCGCCTTCTGCGCCGGGCACGATCTGCGCGAGATGCGCGCCGAGCCCTCGATGGACTACTACCGCAAGCTCTTCGGCCAGTGCGCGCGCGTGATGCTGACGGTGCAGCGCCTGCCGGTGCCGGTGATCGCGCGCGTGCACGGCATCGCCACGGCCGCGGGCTGCCAGCTCGTGGCGACGTGCGACCTCGCGGTCGCAGCGAGCGACGCGCGCTTTGCGGTCAGCGGCGTCAACCTCGGGCTCTTCTGCAGCACGCCGGGCGTCGCGCTCTCGCGCAATCTCTCGCGCAAGCAGGCCTTCGAGATGCTCGTCACCGGCGAGTTCATCGGCGCCGAGGAGGCGCGTATCAAGGGTCTCGTCAACCGCGTCGCGCCGCCCGAGCAGCTCGACGCCGAGGTCGAGCGCCTCGTGGCGAGCATCGTCGCCAAGCCGCGCGTGGCGATCGCCGCCGGCAAGGGGCTGTTCTACCGCCAGCTCGAGAAGGGCATCGCCGACGCCTACGCCGACGCCGGCGAGATCATGGCCTGCAACATGATGGACGAGGCCGCGCTCGAAGGCGTGCAGGCCTTCATCGACAAGCGCAAGCCGAACTGGTAGCGCTGGCGGCGCGGCGGCACCCTCACCCCGGCACTCTCCCGCGGGGCGGGAGAGCCGCGCTCACATCCCCGCGTAGTTCGGCCCGCCGCCGCCCTCGGGGGCGACCCAGACGATGTTCTGCGTCGGGTCCTTGATGTCGCAGGTCTTGCAGTGCAGGCAGTTCTGCGCGTTGATGACCTCGCGGTCGCGGCCGTCCTCGTCCTTCACGAACTCGTAGACGCCGGCCGGGCAGTAGCGGCTCTCGGGGCCGGCGTACTTCGCGAGGTTCACCGCCACCGGCACCGACGGATCCGTGAGCGTCAGGTGGGCGGGCTGGTTCTCCTCGTGGTTGGTGTTGCTGATGAAGACCGAGCTCAGGCGGTCGAAGGTCAGCACGCCGTCGGGCTTGGGGTAGGGGATGGGTTCGACCTGGCTGGCCGCATGCAGCCGGAGGTGATCGGGCGTCTTGCGGTGGCGCGTCCAGGGCGGGCTGCCCATCCCGAGCCGGGGCAGCAGCCAGCGCTCGACGCCGGTCATCACGGTGCCCACGGTGTTGCCGTACTTGAACCACTGCTTGAAGTTGCGCGCCTTGTGCAGTTCGGTGTGCAGCCAGCTCCGCTCGAAGCCCTGCAGGTAGGCGGTCAGCACGTCGCCGCTGCGCCCGGCTGCAATGGCCGCGGCGGCGGCCTCGGCGGCGAGCATCCCGGTCTTGATCGCCGCATGGCTGCCCTTGATGCGTGAGGCGTCCAGTGTGCCGGCGTCGCAGCCCACCAGTGCTCCGCCGGCAAAGATGAGCCGTGGCAGGCTCAGCAGGCCACCCGCGGTAATGGCGCGCGCGCCGTAGCCGATGCGCTTTCCGCCCTCGATGTGCGCGCGCACCGCGGGGTGCGTCTTCCAGCGCTGCATCTCCTCGAACGGGCTCAGCCAGGGGTTCTGGTAATCCAGCCCGGTCACGAAACCCAGCGCGACCTTGTTGCCCTCCATGTGATAGAGGAAACCGCCGCCATAGGTGTTCTCGTCCATCGGCCAGCCCGCGGTGTGCACGACCAGCCCTGGGCGCGCCTTGTCGGCGGGCACCTCCCACAGTTCCTTGATGCCCAGCGCGTAGCTCTGCGGGTCGCGCCCTTCGTCGAGCCGGTAGCGCGCGATGAGCTGCTTGCCCAGATGTCCGCGCGAGCCCTCGGCAAAGATCGTGTACTTGGCGCTCAGCTCCATGCCAAGCTGGAACCCCTCGTGAGGCTGCCCGTCCTTTCCGATACCCACGTTGCCCGTTGCGACGCCGCGAACGGCGCCGGACTCGTCGTAGAGGATCTC
>JADZCL010000098.1 GCA_020851615.1 Rubrivivax sp. | reverse complement strand
GCCTGCATACTGTGCGCCATGGCTCATCCTTGCGCACCCATCCTCGACTTCTGGTTCGGCGCCGGTGACGCGCCGCGGCCCGAGTGGTTCCGTGCCGACCCGGCCTTCGACGCCCTGATCGGCACGCGGTTCGGCGAGTTCGTCGAGCGGGCGCTCGGCGGCGAACTGCGTGACTGGGACGCCGCGCCTGCCAGTGCGCTGGCCCGCATCCTGCTGCTGGACCAGTTCACGCGCAACATCTACCGCGGCACGCCGCGCGCCTTCGCAGGCGATGCGCAGGCGCTGGCCGCTGCCCAGGCGCTGGTGGCGCGCGGTGCCGACCAGGCGCTGCCGCCGCTGCAACGCTGGTTCGTCTACCTGCCCTTCGAGCACGCCGAGGACGCCGCCGCGCAGGCGCAGTCGCTGCAGCTCTTCGGTGCCCTGGCCGCGGCGCATCCGCCGCTGGCCGACGCCCTGCTCTGGGCCCAGAAGCACGCCGTCGTCATCGACCGCTTCGGGCGCTACCCGCACCGCAATCTGGTGCTCGGCCGCGTGAGCACGCCCGCGGAGATCGAGTTCCTGCGCCAGCCGGGGTCGTCGTTCTAAGGTCGCGCAGCGCCCGCTGAACCGGGGGCCGCGGCAGGCATGGCGGGCGTGGCCGCTGCGGGGAGCGGGGGCGGGTTGTCCAGCCGCCAGACCCAGATCAGATCCAGCGAGTTCTCGGCGCCCGATTGCGCACGCAGGGTGAAGCGCTGGGCGATGCGGTAGATGAGCTGCCAGGTGCCGGTGGAGGCATTGACGCCGCGCTCGTAGCCGACATACCAGCGGCGGCTGAGTTGCTTGCCCAGCGAGACGACGGTCTCGCGCACGTTGCCTTCGCCGGTCTGGCGCAGGCTCAGCGTGTCCAGGCCGAGGTTGCGCAGCAGCGCGTCGGTGGGTGCTTCGCCTTCGCCGGCCAGCAGTGCGATGGCGGCGCGCTGCAGGAGTGCGGTGTCGGCGCGGTCCAGGCCGTCGGAGGCGCGGCCAAGCACCAGCCAGCTCAGCTTGTCGGACTCGCTCATGTCGCTGTCGCTGTACAGGCGCACGCGCGGTGACTGCAGCGTGCCCGTGATGGCCACGCCCACCTGCGCGTCGATGTCCGGGCGCAGCGCCAGCACGTCCAGGGTCGGGTTCTCGACCTCGCCGCTGAAGATCAGCAGGCCGCGGGCGATGTCCAGCTTCTGCCCGTAGGCGGCATAGTGCCCACCGGCGGCGTTGACGGTGCCACTCAGCGTGAGCCGTCCGGCCGGGTTGGTGCCGACCGCCAGGTGGCCGCTGAGCGTGGTGTCCAGCCCGCGGCCCCGCACCCGCAGGCGGTCGCCCAGGCCGATGTCGACGCCGACCTGCACGAGGCGGCGCGGGCGTGCGGCTGCGGTGCCGGGGTCGTTGCTGCTGGCCAGGCCTTCGCGCCGCAGCACGACGTCGTCGTCGAGGGTGGGCGCGTCGCTGCGACTGAGGTCGAACAGGCCTTCGTCGACCTGCACGCTGCCGCGCAGGCGGGGCAGGCTGTCGGGCATGTCCAGCGTCAGTCGGCCGCTGGCGGTGAGCTGGCGGTCGATGCGGCCGAGCACACGCAGGCGCTCGGCCTGCAGCGTGAGCTCGCCCGTGCCCTGGCCGGCGAGGTCGATGCGGCCGCTGATGCGCGCGCTGCCTTCGCCGCCGCGCAGCGTGAAGTGCTCGATCTCGGCATTGCTGCCGCGCAGGCGCAGCAAGGCGTCGCCCTGCGTCACGTCCACGCCCAGCAGCAGGTTGCGCACGGCGGCCTGGCTGATGCGCACCTCGCCTGCGTACTCGGGTGCGCCCAGGCGGCCGACCACGCTGGCGCTGGTGCGCAGGTCGCCCGAGAGTCGCCAGCCCGCCGGCAGCCAGGCGCCCCAGATGCCGATGTTGGCGACGTGACCCTGCACCAGGCCGTCGATCGGCGTCTGGCTGTCGGGCCAGCGCTGGTCGGGTGGCGTGCGCAGGTTCAGGCGCGCCGACGCTTCGCCCAGCGTGCGCCCGGCAAAGGCGCCGGCAAGCTGCCAGTCGCCGTCGTGGGCACTGGCGATGAGGCGGATCTCGCTCAGTCCGAAGGGGATGCTGTTGTCCTCCTCGGCCAGGTGCAGGTCGCCGTCGCGGCGCTCGAAGAGGAGGTCGGCGTCGACCTTCTCGCCCACACGCAAGTCCACCTGTGCGGCCAGGCGCAGGTCGCCCCGCCAGCCCAGTGTGGGTTGCAGCCGCGCCAGCAGCGGTGCGAGCAGGAAGGGCTCGAGCTGGGCGCGCAGCGCGAAGGCGGGGTGGGCGCCGCGCAGGTCGACCAGGACCTGGTCCCAGCGCAGCGTGGCGGTGTCGGCCAGGCGCATGCCGCCGGCCTCGGCCTGCAGCTCCTGCAGTCCCTGTTCGGCACTCAGGCGCAGCGCAAAGCGCAGGTCGCGCGCATCGATCCAGGGTCGCGCAGCGGGGGCGGCGGCCAGGCCGCTGCCGCTCCAGGGCAGCAGCGTGACCTGCGCCGCGCGGGCGGCAAAACGGCCGCCTCCACGCCCGTCGCCGGCCCATTGGCCGTCGGCTGCCAGGCGCAGCAGGGCGCCTGCACCCGGCTGCAGCGCCAGGCTGTTCTGCAATGCGGCGCCAGGCTGCAAGGGCAGTGCCGCACTGAGCTCGAGTCGATGCTGGCGCCAGGTGCCGCGCAAGTCGGCCTGCAGTTGCTGCAGACGCTGCGGCCCCTGGGCGATGCGCTCTGCGGTGAGCGCCAGGCGCAGGGGCTGCTCGCTGGCGGTGTCGAAGTCCCAGCTGGCTTGCAGCCGCTGCGCGCTCAGGCTGCCGGCCTGCAGATCCTGCAGCTGCGCGCTGCCCGCACTGCGGATGTCCGGCCAGCGCCCGGCCAGCGTGGCCTGCGCCTGCAGGGTGCCGCTCTGCGGGGCCCAAGGTGCAGTGTCTGGCCACAGCGCCGCCAGCGGCGCCAGCTGCGCCAGTTGCGGGGCCTGCAGCTCGAACTGCAGGCGGTCGTCGCGGCCATCGGCGAGTGGGTTGCCCTGGCCTTCGGCGACGAGGCGATTGGCGCCCAGTTGCAGCTGCGCCTTCATGCGCCCGCTGGCGCCGGCGGCTGCCGGGGCCTGCTGGCCAAGCTCGAGCTGCAGCGCCAGCGGCACGCCGGCGATCTGCGAGCGCGTGATGTCGATGCGTCCGCTGCCGGTCACGGCCTGGGCCAGTGCCAGGGGTGCCCGTGCCAGTGCGTCGCCAGGCAGCGTGAGGTCCAGCGCCCAGTCGCCGAACAGCCGATGACCGCCCCGCCGCCAGGCGCTGCCCTCGGGGCCGGGCCACCAGGGCAGGGGATCGAAGTCGGCCAGGCTGCCCTGGGTGCGCAGCTGCCAACTGCTGCTCCTGCTGGTGCTGGCGCTGCTGCCGCCTTGCAGGTCCAGCGCGAGGGTGGCCAGCGCACTGCCCGCCCGCAGCTGCAGGCCGCGGACGGCGATGTGCTGCGGGCCAGCACCCAGCCTGGCGCCGGCGTCCAGTGTCAGCGCCACGGGCAGGGGGCTGCCCTGGATGCGCCCTTCGAGGGCAGCACGCAGATCCAGTGCCAGCGAGCGCCGCTTGGGCGCCGGCAAGGGCTTGGCCTGCGTGGCCTGTGTGGCCTGTGGGGCCTGGGGATCGGGTGCGGGCAGACCTTGCAGCTCGATGGTCAGCGGTCCGCTCAGGTCCATCGCCGGTGCCCGGCCGTCGAGCTGCTGGGGCTGCAGCGACTCGATCCGGGTCTCGATCTGCAGCCGGCTGCCGATCCAGTTGCCGCTGCCCTGCCAGCGCCCGGCGGTGTCGTTGCCCGCGGCGAACTGGATGTCGAATTGCTCGATCTGCAGATGGTTGCGGTCCTCTCCCGGATTGCGCAGCCGCAGCCGCAGGTGGCGCACCGGCGCGCGGCCCTGGTCGGCGCGGCCGGGCAGGGCGTTGTCCAACTCCACCACCGCCGCCAGGGGGCCGCTGAAGGATCGGCTGTCGAGGTCGACATGCCCGGAGAGGGCGGTGCGCGGTGCGCGCGCCGAGAGGGCCTGCAGATCCAGGGCCTGCGTCAGCAGCCGCATGCGCGGCAGGGCCCAGGCCTGCAGGGGCATGACGGTGGCCTGCATCTCGAGCGTCGGGGCCGGCGCAGTGCGCGTGGCCGGTGTGCCGCGCAGCGTGCCGTCGAAGGCGAAGGCCGAGAGCGGTCCGTGGGTGCGCGCCTGCGCCGTCCACGGCGGCCCGTCGCCGCGGGCCTGGGCGCTGAGCTGCAGCTCGAGCGGGAACGGGGCCCGCGCGCCCAGCGCCCCCGTCGCACGGATCTGGGCGCGCTCCCAGTCGAAGCGCAGCTCGCGCGCCCGATAGCCTTCGCCGCCGGGCGCCCACAAGCGCACGTCGACGGCCCGGGCGTCGCGCATCATGGGCAAGGTGTCGATCTGCAGTTCGTCGACCGCGGCCTGCGCGGCTTCGAGTTGCAGCGGCAGGTCCAGGCTGCGCGGCATGACGATGGGCCGCGGTCCGACCGGGCCGGTATCGACGACGACACGCCGTGCCTGCAAGCGGCTGGCGCTCAGGCCGAGCCATTTGCCGGGTCCGGGATGCCAGCGCCACTGCAGGCCTGCGCCGACGAAGTCGTCGATGGCCACCCACTGCTGCCCGCCGTCCCAGCGCACGACGAGCCGGTGGGCGGCAAAGCGATCCGACAGCAGCGCTCCCTCGCTGCCTTGCAGCTCGACGCCGGGCAGGCGCGCGAGCAGCCAGGCCGTGCCCTGCGCGCTGCGCAGCAGGGCGTAGGCGCCGCCCACCAAGGCGGCGCAGAGCGCCAGCGTGAGCAGCACCATCGCCAGGACCGGCACGGCCAGCTGCCAGGCCGCACGCAGCGCACCGCCGGGCGCTGGGGGGCGCTGATCAGTCGGGGCGGCGGGCGCTGACGGGTCCATGGGCTGCATCAGAACGCAATGCCGACGCTGAAGTGCAGGCGGATCTTGCGCAGCTCCTGCCCGTAGGCGAGGTCCAGCCGCAGCGGGCCGACGGGGCTGCGCCAGCGCAGGCCCACCCCGTAGCCCAGCGCCGGGTGCAGCGTGCCGAAGGCGGTGCCGGCGCGGCCCGCATCGACGAAGACGGCGCCCCACAGCGAGGGCATGCGGGCCAGGAAGGGGCGCGCCAGCTCGACGCTGCCGGTCATCAGCACCGGCCCGGATCCGACCACGCCGTCGACGATGGGGCCCAGCGTGCGGTAGCCGTAGCCGCGCACCGAGTCGTCACCGCCGGCGCGGAAGAGCTGCGATTCGGGAGCCGCCACGCCCGCGGGCAGGAAGACCTGTCCGAGCTCGATGCGCGCCTGCCCATACCACGCCTGACCGAGTGGCTGGTAGGCCGTCAGACGTGCGTAGGCCCGTGCGAACGGGCCGCTGCGGGAGGCGCTGCCGTGCGAGCGCCCGACACCGCCCTGCAGCGCCAGCGTGTAGCCCTCGGTAGGCAGCAGCACGCTGTCCAGGTGCCGCCAGGTCAGGTGGACGTTGCCCGAGACGGCGCTGGTCCACACGCGCGAGCTGCCGGTGCTGCGCGCGCCGCGCTCGACCTCGGCAAAGACCAGCCGCTCGAGCCTGCGCGTGTCCTGGCTGCGGCCCAGCCGCAGACGCTGCGACAGCACGACGTCGTTGCTGGACTCCAGGCGCTCGATTGCGCCGCCCAGCAGCCAGCGGCTGAAGCGCTCGCCCGGGTGTGTGCTGATCTCGCCGTTCCAGGCCTGGCGCACGCGGCCGAGCTCGAACAGGTTGTTCGACGACACCGCGTGGCCGAACACGCGCCGGTACGCGTGCTCGAGCGAGGCGCGCGGCCCGGTGTTGGCGCTGATGCCCAGGCCCACCGTGTAGACCTGCAGCGGCAGCTCGCGCAGCTGCACCTGGATCGGCGCCGCAGCGGCCGTGGCGGGGTCGGGATCGAGCGTGACGGTGACGCTCTCGAACAGTCCGGCCTTCTGCAGGCGCTCCTGGTAGTCCAGCAGCAGGGCTTCGGTCGCCGGCGTGCCCGGCGCAAAGCCCGCCAGCTCCCGCACCGTGGCCTCATCCTGCTGTTGCATGCCCTCGATGCGGATCGGTCCGCTGCGGTAGAGCGGGCCGCTGTCGGCGACGAGGAACAGCCGGGCACGCTGCTGCTCGTCGTCGACTTCCGCTGCCGTGCCGGCCCAGGTGGCGCTGGCGTAGCCGGCGCCGCGCAGGCGCGCCAGCGTGGCGGCCTTGGCGCTGCTCCAGTCCTCGTTGCGAAAGACGCTGCCAGCGGGCAGCTCCCAGGCGCTTTGCAAGTCGTGCAGCAAGCGTGCAGCCGGCGCGTCGCCGGCCAGGCGCGCCTCTTCCAACGGCCCCTGCGCCTCGAGGGTGACGCGCAGCACGCGCACGCGCGGGCCGGGCTCGACATGCACGCGCACGGTTTCCGGCAGGCCTGCGCGGGCGGCGGCTATGCGTTCGATGCGCACCTGCGGGCGGAACCAGCCTTCGGTGCGCAGCAACTCGCGCACCTGCGCCGGTGCGGTGTCCACCAGGCGCTGCAGTTCGGTGTCGCTGACGGCCTCGCCGCGTGCAAAGCCAGCCAGGCGCGCAAGGTCCAGGTAGCGCTCGAGCAGCGCGCGCAAGGGCGTGGGCGCCTCGACTTCCACGTGTACCACGGGCGGACCCTCGGGTGGCGCGGGCGTGCTGTGCGTGGCTGCTTGCGCTGGCTTGCCCGGGGCCGCGCAGCCGGACAGGGCAAGCAGCACCAGCAGGGCCAGCGCCGCCCGCAGCAGCATGGGTGCGTGCTGCGGCGCCAATCGAGCGGACTCCCGCGGGGCGTGGGCCAGGCGCGGGCCGGCCCCGGGGGCGTTCATTTGCTCAGCAGCCGCATCGCGCCTTCGAGACCGGCCAGGGTGAGCGGAAACATGCGCTGGTTCATCAGTTGCTGGACGATGGCGATGCTCTGGCGGTAGCCCCACACACCCTGCGGCTCGGGGTTGATCCATGCGAAGCCCGGAAAGGCGTGCGTGAGGCGTTGCAGCCACTCGGCGCCCGTCTCCTCGTTGTTGTATTCGACGCTGCCGCCGGGTTGCAGGATCTCGTAGGGGCTCATCGTCGCGTCGCCGACGAAGATGAGCTTGTAGTCGCGGTTGTACTTGCGGATCACGTCCCAGGTCGGGAACTTCTCGCTGTAGCGGCGGCGGTTGTTCTTCCACATGAAGTCGTAGACGCAGTTGTGGAAGTAATAGAACTCGAGGTGC
>JADZCL010000097.1 GCA_020851615.1 Rubrivivax sp. | reverse complement strand
TTTGGCCTCATCCCCGAGCTGGTGGGTCGCCTGCCCGTGGTGGCCACGCTGACCGAGCTGACCGAGGAGGCGATGATCCAGATCCTCACCGAGCCGCGCAACGCCCTGGTCAAGCAGTACCAGAAGCTGCTGGCGATGGACGGGGTCGAACTGGAGATTCGTCCCTCCGCTCTGTCGGCCATTGCGCGCAAGGCACTGGCGCGCAAGACTGGCGCACGCGGCCTGCGCTCGATCCTGGAGCATGCGCTCATCGACACCATGTTCGACCTGCCTACTCTCGACGGCGTGGCCAAGGTGGTACTCGACGAGCACACCATCGAGGATGGGGTCATGCCCCTGCTGGTCTACCGGGAACAGGCCAAGGCCAGCGCCTGAACCGGCCGCGGGCCACGCCGCCGCCCGCGGCGGCTTCTTGCAATTTCCCGCTCAGAGCCCACCTGGGCGCCTGAAGGAGAAGTCTTCCATGTCCGGCAATGCCATCCTCCCCGCCGAACCGATCACGCTGCCGCTGCTGCCGCTGCGCGATGTCGTCGTCTTTCCCCACATGGTGATCCCGCTCTTCGTCGGGCGCCCCAAGTCGATCAAGGCCCTGGAGTCGGCCATGGAGTCGGGTCGCCAGATCATGCTGGTGGCCCAGAAGGCGGCTGGCAAGGACGAGCCCAAGGCCGACGACATGTTCGAGATCGGCTGTGTCTCGAGCATCCTGCAGATGCTCAAGTTGCCCGACGGCACCGTGAAGGTGCTGGTCGAAGGCCTGCAGCGAGCCACCACCAACTCCATCACCGAGCGCGACGAGTACTTCGTCGGCGAGGTCGTGCCGGTGCCGCTGGCTGCCGAGGCCTCGCCCGAAGTGGAGGCGCTGCGCCGCGCCGTCACGCAGCAGTTCGACCAGTACGTCAAGCTCAACAAGAAGATCCCGCCCGAGATCCTCACCAGCATCTCCGGTATCGACGACCCCGGGCGCCTGGCTGACACCATCGCGGCACACCTGCCGCTCAAGCTCGAGGCCAAGCAGTCGGTGCTCGACCTGTTCGAGGTTTCCAAGCGGCTCGAGAAGCTGCTCGAACTGCTCGAGCACGAGGTCGACATCCTGCAGGTCGAGAAGCGCATCCGCGGCCGCGTCAAGCGGCAGATGGAGAAGAGCCAGCGCGAGTACTACCTCAACGAGCAGGTCAAGGCGATCCAGAAGGAGCTGGGTGACGGCGAGGAAGGTGCCGACCTCGAGGAGCTCGAGAAGAAGATCGTCGCTGCCAAGATGAGCAAGGAGGCGCGCAAGAAGGGCGAGGGCGAGCTCAAGAAGCTCAAGCTGATGTCGCCGATGTCGGCCGAGGCGACGGTGGTGCGCAACTACATCGACACCCTCGTCAACCTGCCCTGGGCGAAGAAGACCAAGGTCAAGCAGGACCTGGCCTTCGCCGAGGAGGTCCTCAACGAGGACCACTACGGGCTCGAGAAAGTCAAGGACCGCATCCTCGAATATCTGGCCGTGCAGCAGCGCGTGGACAAGGTCAAGGCGCCCATCCTCTGCCTGGTCGGGCCGCCGGGCGTGGGCAAGACCTCTCTTGGCCAGAGCGTGGCGCGTGCCACGGGCCGCAAGTACGTGCGCATGGCGCTGGGCGGCATGCGCGACGAGGCGGAGATTCGCGGGCATCGCCGCACCTATATCGGCTCGATGCCGGGCAAGGTGCTGCAGAGCCTGACCAAGGTCGGCGTGCGCAATCCGCTATTCCTGCTCGATGAGATCGACAAGCTCGGCATGGACTTCCGTGGCGATCCGTCCTCGGCGCTGCTCGAGGTCCTGGACCCGGAGCAGAACCACACCTTCAGCGACCACTACGTCGAGGTCGACTTCGACCTCTCGGACGTCATGTTCGTTGCCACCTCCAACTCGATGAACATCCCGCCGGCGCTGCTGGACCGGATGGAGGTCATCCGCCTGGCCGGCTACACCGAGGACGAGAAGCTCAACATCGCCCGGCGCTACCTGTGCCCCAAGCAGGAGAAGAACAACGGCGTGAAGGCCGGCGAGCTCGACATCACCGACGACGCGCTGCGCGGCATCGTGCGCTACTACACGCGCGAGGCCGGCGTGCGCTCGCTCGAGCGCGAGATCTCCAAGATCTGCCGCAAGGTCGTCAAGGGGATGCAGCTGAAGAAGTACGAAGGCACGGTCGTCGTCACCGCGGAGAACCTCAACGACTTCCTCGGCGTGCGCAAGTTCGATTTCGGCCGCACCGAAAAGAAGAACCAGGTGGGCCAGGTCATCGGCCTGGCATGGACCGAGGTGGGTGGGGATCTGTTGACCATCGAAGCCGCGGTGATGCCCGGCAAGGGCAACATCATCCGCACCGGCCAGCTCGGCGACGTGATGAAGGAGTCGGTCGAGGCGGCGCGCTCGGTCGTGCGCAGCCGCGCCCGGCGCCTGGGCATCAAGGACGAATTGTTCGACAAGCGCGACATCCACATCCATGTCCCCGACGGCGCCACGCCCAAGGACGGGCCCAGTGCAGGCATCGCGATGAC